>CBHROW010000131.1:0-14055 GCA_966080355.1 uncultured Chryseosolibacter sp. | reverse complement strand
TAATTGGTTCCCTCATATTGATCGGTTTCAAATTGGCTATAACGTTTATAGGATTGCGGAGGACTGGCAAAGGGAACAGATGAGACGGATGTTCCTTCAATATTCAACCAGAATTCTCTTTGTATGGTGCCGGCTCCGGCACAAGCTTCATAACGCACGCTGACCAATACAAAATCCGATGCAACTGCGCCTTGCGTGTCGTACGCGCGTGCCTCGAGGTTGTAGGAACCGTTTTGCAATCCCTGGAGGTGAATGACGTAAGGTGCTTGCGTATCTTCGCCAAGTTTGATCCCGTTGCTCCAAACTTCAACTTTCGTTACACTTGTTTCGCGATCGGTGGCATTGACCTGAACATCGTAGTAAGAACTGGTGATCACCTGATTTTGAAATGGAGATGTGATGTCAACAATTGGCGGATAGTTGCCATCGCGCACGAATTTCACGAGGCGCTTTCCGGGGATTGGCCGTTCTTGAATATTACCGGGAAGGGTCCAGCCCACTGCAAGGTTGTCGCCACCCGAAGCCTCCTTGTGAAGTGCTTCGATATAATAGAGTTGCCCTTGCAACAATGGAATTTCTACGGAGCGTTGAGAAGGATACCTGTCCCATACAAGTGGATCGGTATGATCAAGCACATAGGCGATCTTCGTTTTGTTCTCCGGATTTGAATCGGTGCTTAAAAAAAGTTGCGACTCATCATCACTGCTGATCCAAAACACATAGTTACCGGATACTGGCGGGCACACATATCCGCGGATCCTTGCGCCATAGTCGGTGCCATCATTGGTTGGCGCCCGAAATTCAGAAAGCGTTGTGATCTCATTCGGTGGCATGGTCGTTGGAATGTATTTGACATTGCGACCTGCAACATTTGTCCACTTCTCCCGCTCGATGCTCCCCGTACCACTGCAAGAAGATCCTGGCGCGGTTGTTACAGTAGCTTCAGCGACATCGTAATACCATGGTTGACCTTCATTCTTTAATGACGCATTAACTGTATAGTGATAAGTTGTATTCGGTTGCAGATCCGTGTCGGTATAAGTGAAAACGCTTCCTGAATCAGACGCCTCAACATGCCATGGAATTGTTTGCCCATTGCGCATGAATTCATATCCCTCTTCCTGATAAGTACGATCTGTAAATGTGAGTGTTACAGCTGTGCCCGCGGAGTTGAGTTCAGCAGTCAAATAAGGTTCATACCATTTTGATGCAGTTGTGAAGCTGTAGTAAGTGTAGTCGGAATATTCGCCATTGCGAGCCGAACGTGCGCGATAGTAGTACGTGGTGCGGGGCTTGAGATCACGATCCGTGTATTCCACCCAATCGGTAAATGTAGCGATGAGCGCAAAACCGCTTGACGGACTCGTTGACCGGTACAGTTCGATAGTGGCGTCATCGTTGTAGTCGCCAATGTAAAGACCGATGTTGGTTTCCTCTGTAGTGAAAGGATAAGGCTCTACATAAGGGGGCTCAAGCGCGGGATCTTCACCGGTGTGAAGCGAGAATGCAGACACAGCTTTGGCAGATACTAAACAACACATGACAGCCAAAGCGACCAGGCAGTAAAAATTTTTAATCATGCACGAAAAGGTTTTTTTTCCGTTGAGAACAATTTTATGCCGATGGATGACAACACGGCTTTGTACAAGCGCTGAAACAGCAGTACGTTCAAAGGTAAACCGGGGATGACTTTGCCAGCGAAGCGACCGATAGTATTTCCTAAGCGGGTGACACAAAAATTTGTAGAGGATGAAGTACAAGTTTTCTTGGCGGGTGGTAGAGATTCCTGTACGTACAGGCTTGATTTCACATTGATGGGGTTTTCCAGCGCATAAGGCGACAAAAAAAAATTCACTCTTCTCATGCAACCTTTTCCCTTTCACGAAGTGTCTTGGTAGACAAAGGTGAAACAAATGAAAGGTACATACCTCGGTGAATTTGAAGAATTGGTGCTTTTGTCCGTGGGAATTCTATTTAACGATGCCTATGGCCTTGCGATTCTCGATGAACTGGAAAGACGAACGAAACGAAGTGTGATGATCAGTTCCGTACACAAGGCACTGGTTCGCCTTGAAGAGAAAGGATATCTGAAATCGCACATGGGAGGCTCGACTGAAACGCGTGGTGGACGCGACAAACGCCTGTATGAGTTGACTCAGTCGGGGAAGAAGGTGCTGGCGGAGTCCCGCGAGTTACGTAATTCCATGTGGAAGCAAGTTCCGAAAATAGTTTGGGAAGGATGAAAATGAGAGAACGAAACACACCTCCTGCGTGGGCCATTCGATTTTTCAAATGGTTTTGTAACGATCATCTTTCCGAGGCGGTGGTCGGTGATATGCTCGAGCTTCACGAAAGGAGAGCGTCTGCGATGAAGCGATGGAGAGCGGATATCCTCTTTATTCTCAATGTCATTCAATTTATTCAGCCTTTCGCCATTCGCGGAAGATCACCTCAACCTCTAAACACAATGGCCATGTACAAGAATTATTTCACCATTGCCTGGAGAACCATGGCAAAGCAAAAAATGTATTCACTGATCAAGATCGGTGGGTTTGCGATTGGGCTGGCCACATGCATGGTCATTGCGCTTTATCTCCAACATGAGTTGAGTTACGACCGACATTATACGCACGGTGAAAATATTTATCGTGTTTATAATTTCAACAACGGTCCGGATGGCGGAAAGTGGATGTCGATGCCCGCCATGGTTGCACAAATGATGAAGCACGACTATCCTGAAGTTGAAAAGGCGGGAAGGTTGATTCCGTATAAATGGTATTATGGCGGAAGCAATCTTTTTCGCAGGGCGGACAAGGTGGAAAATACATTTGAGGAAGGATTTGCATATGCTGATCAATCGTTACTCGAGATCCTGCAGGTGCCGATCGTGTATGGCAATCCCTTTCACGTGCTGGATAAACCAAACACCATCGTGATCGCCCGGAGCAAGGCTGAAAAATATTTTCCTGGTGAGGATCCGGTGGGTAAGACCGTCATACTGAACGATGAGATCAATCACCCGTTCACCATCGGAGGCGTGATGGAAGATTTTCCCGAAACGACTCACATGCCTTTCGATTTTTTTATCACGCTGGCAGAGGTTGAATTCTGGGAAGGGGAACAAACGAGCTGGTGCTGCTGGAATTACGAAATCTATCTTCAGCTTCATCCGGGAACAAACACAGCACGGCTTGAAAAGAATCTCAATAAGATCATTCAAACGCACTATCTCAAATATCTCAACGAAACCGGCAACCAGGGTGCTGCAGATGTGAAAAAGTATCACACATTCAAGCTTCAGCCGGTTGCCGATGTTCATCTTTACTCTTCTGATATTAGCGGTGGACTTTCTGTTGGTGACATTCGATACATTTGGCTGTTCGGAGGCATTGCCGTTTTTATTCTGCTTCTCGCATGCATAAACTTTATCAACCTCTCCACCGCGAAGTCAGCAAATCGCGCGAAGGAAGTAGGGCTCCGCAAAGTTGTCGGGTCACTCCGCGGGTATATCATTCGTCAATTTCTTACCGAATCGATGATCTTCAGCCTGATATCGTTCATGCTTGCGCTGATTCTCGTTCAACTTTCGCTTCCTTACTTCAACGACCTGGCTGATATGAGGATCGCCATTCCATGGACAGCGTGGTGGCTTTTTCCCATGTTGTTGGGCGCAGCTTTCGTTGTCGGGTTTGTCGCGGGAGTTTACCCGTCATTTTATCTTTCGTCATTCAAGCCGATCGATGTTTTAAAGGGATCGATCGCGCGAGGCATGAAGGGCTCGATGCTGCGCAGTGCGATGGTCGTTTTCCAATTCACCACTTCGATCGTGCTGTTGATCGGCACATTCGTCATTCAAAAGCAAATGGATTTTATTCTCAAGAGCAAAGTCGGGTTCGATAAGGATCAGGTGCTGATGATCCAGGGCGTCAATACGCTTGGAAAGCAGATGCAAGCTTTCAAAGATGAGCTCAACAATCTGGCCGGGGTGAAAAGTGCGACATTGAGCTTCTACTATCCTGTTACCGGGACAAAGCGAGATCAGAATATGTTCTGGAACGATGGAAGATCAACCATCGATATGGGAATTGGCGCACAACGTTGGTTTGTTGACGAAGATTATATTGAAACGTTGGGAATCAAATTGATAGAGGGAAGGAATTTCGATTCTAAAGTGAGGTCGGATAGCCAGGCCGTTATCATCAATCAGGCCATGGCTAAAGCGTTGAATCTTAAAAAGCCAATTGGCGCAAAAGTTCAAAATTGGAAATCGTGGAATGTGATCGCGGTGGTGGAAGACTTTAATTTCGAAAATATGAAAGGGAAGATCGGCCCCCTTTGTTTTACGTTAGGTGATTGGGGAAACATCATGGCAGTTAAAATCAGTTCGAAAGATATGCGTGCGATGATCGCTTCAGTTACCGGATTGTGGAACAGATTCATGCCAAACCAGCCTATACGCTACACCTTCATGGACGAAAGTTACGAACGCATATATGCAGATGTTCAGCGAACCGGAAAGATATTCGCAAGCTTTTCAGTGTTGGCCATTATTGTAGCGTGTCTGGGCTTATTCGCGCTGTCTGCCTTTATGGTTGAACAACGGAACAAGGAAGTCAGCATCCGACTCGTTCTCGGGGCTTCTCTTCAAAATATTTTCAGGCTGCTCACGCAGAACTTTGTTACGATGGTTGTCATTTCGTTTCTAATTGCAGCGCCACTGGGATGGGTGATGATGAACGCCTGGCTGAGTGACTATGCTTACCGAACCGAGATCACACTCGATATCTTTCTCATCGCGGGAGGATTGGCTGTTGTGATCGCGTTACTTACGGTGAGCTATCAGTCCATACGCGCTGCGCTGGCTAATCCGGCAAATTCGCTGCGTTCTGAATGAAAAGGGATGAGTTCAAACATCGTGTGAACAATCCAGCGGCATCAGTCATAAAAAGTTATTGAGAAGACGAAGAATTTTCTGCGGTAGTGATCTGCTCAATATTATCGTCATCCTCTTTTTCTTCCCAATCGAGTAAGTGATGAGGATCGATGCCTGCAAGCACCGGCTCGCGCGACACGCTGACGGTGATGGACTGGTTGCCCGAATGAATGCGATGCAGTTTCAGGTATGAAGGTGAGCTCAACTCGTCATGACCCGCCTGACGTTCGGCAAAAACTCCAATCGGGATCCATTCATCCATCGGCATTTCTGTTTCAACTCCAGCGCTGTCGTAGACAATTTTCTTGGCGCTGACGTCAAGGGTTACGTCCCACTTGTCTTTACCGGTTTTCACGGCTGCGATCTTCCTTACAGACATCTGCCACAGCGTATTCACTTCGAACAAATCGTGTAACATAGGTTGCAAGGAGTCTGGCATAACTGCCTTTAGTTCGTGATAAAGATCCAGTGTCGTGACCGGATGCGCATTGGGGTCGTTGCTTTTTTCGTTAAGGGTTCGGATTGCGCGATTTACCCGGTCAGCGCCAGCATACTTACTTAACGCAAACATCGCCAGCGGACCTCGCTTGTACGCAAGGTAAGGATCCACTGCACGCAACAACGGTTCTCCATGGCGGATCGGCTGGTAGGGGTAAGGTTGCCGCATGAACGACATCAGTTTGCGTGTTTGTTCCGCGTTACGCGTTGCTTTCACCATCATAATTCCATAGTGCCAGGCAATTCCTTCGCTCAGAAATGGCAATCCCTCTACGAATGCGTAGGGTAATGTCCATTGATGACCCATCTCGTGTCCCATCACCGCATAGGGGAAGTCAAGTTTATGGCTGTCTTTCGGAAGCCAGTATGGATATCCCTGACCGTAATAGATCAGGCTCGGGTCGGAATGCATTCCGGTGCCTGGAGCTGCCGGATGTTCTATCACCGTCAGATGATCATAGGGATAAGCTCCGAACGTTTTGCTGTAATAGGTGAGGCACGACACTACGCTCTCCATCATGTGTTTTAAATGTCCGGTGTGCCCGGGATAGTGGTAAATGCGCACAACGACACGTCTATGCGCATCGTCTGGCGAGGTCCATTCCTGTTCATAAGCATTATAGTTGGCTGAAAAGAATGCCCACTCATTTCCAATCGGAGCACTGGTGGCATAATGAAAATAGTTCCTGTTTTCTCCGGATGAATCATCTTTCCAGCTACGCAGCAAATGACCCGGTGCTACAGCTACCTGGTCAGCACTGGTGCCAATGACAGCTTCAAGCGAGATCCCTGTGCCGAGCGATATGGCCTCACCTTCATGTGCCTCATAAAGCGAGGCGATCACGGGGCGCGGTTCAAGTCCGCGCTCTCTTCGTTCGGCCGGGTTGATGACTCCGCGTGTCCGCTGATAGCCAATTGCAGGAAACCAGTTTTGATTGGTAAAGAAGCTGCCTGATTCTACAAGAAACGGATCAGCCCCCGTATTTCTAAAACCGTGTAGCGATACTGATACCTTAAAATCCAGTTTCAACATGTCTCCGGGCCTGAGTGGCTTTTCGAGTTTGTAAATTCGATAGTGATGCTCACCATCGTTGAGTGTGAGCGTCACTTTTTGATCGAATGAAACATCGTTTGTATTCGCACCACCGATGGATGTTGATATGTGTATCGAATCGATGTCGACTTTCGCTTTATTGACCAAGGCGTATGAGCCGTGGGTTTCCATGGAACCTTCTTTCGGAAAGAGCTCGATATTCAATTTCGCCTGAGTGATCTCCGGCTGAGGAATATTTTCGTACCGCCCGTATTTTTTTTCATATCCCGCACGGATTTCACTCGCCTCGCGACTATTCACATACTTGTTCAGCATGTTGGTGTTGTAAAAAATAAATCCACCGATCAGAACGATCAACGCCACGGGCGCTGCGATAACCCAGCCGGCCTGGTGCTTCAATCGGTGCTTAGCCAATTGAAGCCTCACGCGAAGGCCCTTCTCTTTGCCACGCGGCCAAAACAACGTTGCTATTATAATAAGGAGCAACGCCCATGCTGCCCAGTACGCCTTGAACCACAGCCACGGTTGGATGAACGGGCCGAATCCTCTCATCTCTGTATACGTCCATCCCGGTGCTGCACCGAAGATCAACAACTTGTGCTCGATGCCCAGCATGGTGGAAATCGCTGCGATGAAAGCATATGAAACGATGGCCACTAAATGACCAACGTACTTTTGGTCAACCAGAGCGTGTATGAACATCACCAGCGCTGCGAACAATAAATATTCCGGCAATTGAAGGCCGAACATGATCTTCAGGTACAATGCGATTTCAAGTTTATCGTAGTCCATGAGCGCTTGTGATACCAAGCCTGAAAAAATCAACATTACCGTGAAAGCAACGAGCATCCATGCAACGCCAAAAAGTTTGCCAAGTACTGCCGCCCATTCTTTTCCAGGCATAGCGTCTGTGATCTCGGCCAACCCGTAGTCGCGTTCACGCCAGACGAGCTCACCGATGAAGTAAATGATAAAGCCAGGGATTACCATCCACCGACCAACAGAGGTCAAAGGGTCCGTCAACTCACTGACTACACGCGCAGTTGTCGGTGTAAGTGGAAGTCCGAGAGACACCATCTGATCGATAACAACGGGAATAGCCAGGATTGGAATGAAGAAGAGCATCGCCAATCCGGGTCCGCTTGTTGCGAGAGTTCGGAACGATGCCCAGGTGATCGTAAAGGTCTGTCGGATAAAAAGTCTGAAACCGGTTGATAATGCGACTTTGGTCGGAACCTGATGGCGTGCGGTTGCACTCTCGATGAGAATTTTCGCAGTGGGCTTTCGTACAGAGATGAATGATAATATTCGCGCAACGATCGGAATTCGAAATCTAAACCGCGTCAAAACGCGATGTTGAAACTTGAATCGGAAGTAAGCGAATGCAGCAAAGGCAAGTCCGATACCGAGCCAGACGATTCGGTTTTCCAGAAGACTTCCTTTCAACTCAAGCAGGCGCCAGCTCTTTTCAACCGTTGTCCACAAGTGTGATAGCTCGTCCCAAATAAAACGGATGCCGATCGGGTCGAGTAATGTGCCGAGGCCACTTCTGAACAGTATCAATGATGCGATGAAAAAAGCGGTGAAGAAAAGAAGCAGGCTTCCGATATACGCAACAATCGGCCGTCCACGGAAAAGTGAGAAGGTGAATTGAATGGCAGTTGCAGCAAAGGCGTTGGGAATTGCGATATAAAAATAAGCCGTAAGAAATGCTGCAGGCCGGAATGGGCCAATTGAATCAGGATGTACACCGGGAAGATAAATGGCCAGGAGAATAGCGAATTGGACGATGAGCAGGATACAAGCGTTGAGTGTAAATGCTGCAAGAAATCGGCCACCAAGGTATTCGGCCTTTGTGAGGGGTGAAGAATATATAAGCGGGTGAATGCCACTTGCCGTGTCGCGCGCTGCAGCTTCTCCTGCGATAAAAGCGCCCATGAGAAGCCAAAGTAAATTGCCGAACACCGTTGCCATCGCCACCATGAAAGGCGAGTTGATAAAGAACTCAGTGTACATGGCTTCTGACAGGGAGCCGTCTCTCATAAAAAGGAATACCAGCATGATGAGTAGGGTGGCTATAGCCCATGGCCATGCGCGGCCGAGTTGGTAGCTGACTTCAAAACGAAAGATCTCTTTGAATTTCATGGCTTGGTGTTATGCATCCAAAGGTATTCAAAAGTACTTTGAAACTAAAAGTGAATATAACTTTTTATTCGAATGGGCCTTATGATCAAAGATTTCGCGGAACGGATCGTAATTTAGACGGGGCAATGGATACCAACGGAAAAGGCATCGATCGAGGTGATTGAAGAGAAAGGTCTGCAAATTTTCCCGGACAGAATATCCGTTCGTGTCAAATGACCTGGCCAAGGATCACTTTCAGGCAGTGATCCTTCTTATTGGCAAAAATATCGTATCCACCGGGCCCTTGATCGAGCGGCATGCGGTGGCTGATGATGGAGCTGAAGTCATATTTACCCGACTGTGCGATCGGGATCAGCCTGTTCATCAGATGCCGTGCCGGACAACGTCCCACTTTGAAAGTCAGGTTTTTGTTGTAAGCCTCAACGGGAGAGAACGGCATGTGAACATCGTTACAAACTCCGACCATGGAAATTATTCCTCCGGGACGCACCAGATCGTACGATAGCCTTCCCGTTGCCACGTTACCCACGGCTTCCATCACGGCATCGGCACCACGGCCTGCTGTTGCCATTCTAACGGTTTCAATGGCATCACTACTATTCGCGTTGACGGGAATAGCGCCAAATCGAGTTGCCATATTCAGCCGGTCTTCGAGCGTGTCGATCGCAAAAACATTTTCCGCACCTTGTTCAATGGCACCGATGATCGCCATCAGGCCAACGGGACCGCAGCCCACAACAACATAAGTCTCCTTCGGTTTAATGGAAGCTTGCAATGCGCAGAAGTAACCGGTCGGAATGATATCCCCGAGAAGCAACGCATCTTCATCAGTCATTCCATCGGGCACACGCATCAAAGTGCTTTCTGCAAGTGGAACACGTACAAACTCTGCTTGCCCGCCATGCAACCCTTTTCCTTTTTCAACCCATCCAAAAAGCTGGCTCGAAACGCAACGCGAAGTAAGACCATTCACGCAATAGAAGCATCGGCCACAACTCACACTGAAAGGACTCATCACCTGATCACCTTTTGTCAGGCGTTTCACATTTTTGCCCACATCGACAACTTCACCCATGAATTCGTGACCCATCGCTGTGCCGTGGTCGAGCCCGCGCTCGTGTTCGTGATAAACGTGCAGATCGGATCCGCAGATCGCACATAATCCAACTTTCACGATCACATCGCCAGAATCGATGATCGATGGGTCCTGAATTGTTTCTACGCGAATGTCGTGTTTGCCGTGGAAGGTGAGCGCTTTCATGACTATCTGCTCAAGGTAATAAAAATGATGATGTACGATTCATTTTTTACAAGTGAGGTAACTTTTGTAGGTTGGGGAACATGAATAGAAGCCCGATCTTCAAGCACATTATTCTCGATGACCAGTCGGCAACGCCAAAGTACCAGCAACTTGCCAATTCAATAGTGGATGGCATCAAATCCGGGAATATCCGCTTGAATGATGTTTTGCCATCACTCAACGAACTGAGCTTCGAATTCGAGATCTCGCGCGATACAGCCGAGCGTGGTTACAAACATTTGAAAGAGATTGGTGTGTTGGGATCGGTTCCCGGGAAAGGTTATTTTATAAAGAGCGTTGAAATTGACCGCCAGCTCAAAGTATTTCTGCTGTTCAATAAGTTGAGCACACACAAGAAGATCCTCTATGATGCGATTGCCGATTCCCTCCGGGACCATGCGGCAATCGACCTGTTCATTTATAACAATGATTTTTCATTCTTTAAAAAACTTCTTTATGCGAAGAAGGACGGGTATACACACTATGTGATCATTCCGCACTTTATCGAGGGCGGTGATAACGCGCACGAAGTGATCAACACCATCGACAAGAACAAACTCATTCTCCTCGACAAACTTGTCGACAAAGTATCCGGTGAATTCGGAGCCGTGTTCGAAAATTTCGAGAAAGATATTTTCGAGTCGTTGGAAGGCGCACGCAGCGCGCTCCAAAAGTATGATACATTGAAACTGATCTTCCCAAAAGATTCGTATTACCCCGGGGAGATCGTAAAAGGTTTTTCGAAATTCTGCGATTCCTACACGTTCAGCCAGAAGATTGTCCATGACATTTCAAAGGAGCCGGTGGCTGCAGGAGAAGTCTATATCAATTTGATGGAAGATGATCTTGTTCACCTGATCGAAAAGATCATGACTGCGAAGCTGCGTGTAGGCAAAGACGTTGGGGTGATCTCTTATAATGAAACTCCGCTGAAAAAGATCATACTCAACGGTATTACAACCATTTCAACCGACTTCAGGCTCATGGGTGAAAAGACGGCAGAGATCATTCTGACCAATTCAAAGGCGCATGTCGAAGTGCCTTTCCATTTAACACTTCGGCCATCGTTGTAGCGATCGGTTTGGCCCTCGATGCCATTCGGGAAAGTACTGGCCACCGGTAAATGCCGGACGCTGAACAACAGACGTACCGCGATTGGCGATGGGTTCAGTAAATTATTTGTTAACAATTGCCAATGAATTGTTAACGCGAATGATGTTGTCAGGTGAAAGATTAACTTGAATCGGAATCAAAAAAATCTGCCATGGTCAAGCAAAAGTTATTCGTAATCGCTTTGCTCATTTTTGTAATTTCAACATCATCACGCGGTCAGACGACAAGTTTTGACAAAAAGCTGCTGATCCCTGATGAAACGGTTCCGATCCCAGCGTTGAAATTCGATTCGAATGGCGAATTACAGATCATCGCCTCATCAGCTTCTTCTCAAAACGATTTTGATTTCCTGGTTGGCAAGTGGAAAATGTTTCACCGCAGATTGAATAAGCGTTTCGAAGGTTGCAAAGACTGGACGGAATTTGTTTCGCATGACGAAAACCAAAAAATTCTAAACGGCATTGGAGACATTGATAAGTACTACACCTCTGAGATGCCCGGGATGGAAGGAAAATATTTCGAAGGATTTACACTGAGGCTCTTCAATCCGAAAACGCGATTGTGGAGTTTGTATTGGGTGCCGAATACAACCGGTATACTCGACCCGCCCGTGCTTGGATCATTTGAAAACAAGATCGGTCATTTTTTTACCAAAGACACGTTCAATGGAAAGCCTGTCATTGTTGTTTTTCGATGGGATGTTCGCGCAAAAGACCAGCCGGTATGGAGCCAGGCGTTTAGCGCTGATAACGGAAAGACATGGGAATGGAATTGGGTGAATGTGTCCCTTCGCGAGCCATAACCAAATGACCGGTCAGAGTCTGCGTTGCGCATCGCGGATCTTTTGGTCTTCGAGGAAACCCTTGAACACACGATACAACGCAGGCACAAGAATATTTTTTTCGGGAACGTCTTCGAGGTAATTTTGTGGTTCGTTCATGATGGTGCGCATGGTGCTGTGAACAAAACGGATCCACTCTCCCGGGGCCATCGTTTTCTTTTGGTTCATCAGCATGACTTTTACATAACGAAGATCGCGATCGAACTTTCGCTTGTAACCCATGATTCGTATTTCTGAGACGCCTACAGCCATCACCCATAAAAATACAGTCAACAAATCGCTGTTGATTTAATGGAAATCAAACACAACAATAAGTTAACGTGCGATTAACCGAAATATAATGTGACTCGAAAGGTATCTGGTGCTTCAAGTAAACGCGGTTGAGTTCGGTGATATTAGATTTCTCCGGGGGAATTGAAATGCTTGTTTGCATCATCGATCACAAGCACCCAATCTTTACCATGCCGCGGGGGAGTAAATTCTTTTTTGCCGGATGAACGCGCGACCCGCCCTTCGATCGCTTTGCCTGTGCGAACATCAAACCACCAGACTTTTTTTGATGAGCCGGATATTTTGCTGAGGTCGATGGTAACAGGTCTGTTTTGCGGAAGATAGATCATCGCGTAGGCTCCGCTTTCGTCACGTGTAGCAATGATTTGGTCCGTATAATCCTTGCCCGGTTTTGATGCGATGAGCGATTGATCAGCGATCCGCGTTTGGTAAGGTCGCGACAGCATCAGCTTTTTCAGGTATTGCATTTCCGTTGCTGCCTCAGCGTGTGCGGCAGTTTCCCAGGCGATCAACGTGTCGCCAGTATTGACCGGAGGATTCAACTGTGTATTTAAAAATTGCCAGATGTGATGATGGCCGTAGGTTACACCGCATGCGCCAGCAAACACTCCGCGATAAATGCGAGCTCTTACATCATATGCACTGAAATATCCGCGTTGCCTTGTCCATTTTCCGTCCCAAGGGTTCACCGGGTGATCTTCATAGCACGGTTCCATGTCGAGCGTTGGTTTCTGCGGTTGCTGTGCAAGATCTTCACGCACCCATCGCCACGCATCGGCTTCACGTGAGCCATGCCCCGATTGAAATGCATTCATGTCGAGCCAAGGTTCGTTGTGAATGAAATTCGATGTGCGATACTCACCACCTGAAGGATGGTACGTGATAAACGCTTCCTGGCCGAGCACGCTCTCGATACCCCTCGCCATCGCGCGCCAGATTGCCGTGTCATCGAATTGTTTTTCCACACCGTCAACGTTCCATTTGTAAATTGCCGGACGATCACCGCCAAGGATCCAAATGATATTCTTCCGGTCTTTGTAACGTTGTGCGAGCGTTGCCGCATACATCTCCGCGTTGCGCTCATCAAATATTCGTGGACCATCTCCCCACATGTGCGCTACCTTGTCGCCCCAGGTTGGCAGCAAACCAACATACATCCCTTGCGCTGCAATTTTATCGATCACAAAATCAACATGATCCCAATAATCGTATTGGTACGTGTCATCAGGATCTTTTCCAGGAGTCAATGCTAGCTGAGTGGGATCTTCATTGTTGAGCGGATAATCACCATAGCGGTTGGGTTGACGAAGTCCGTTGAATTCTGCGAGCGCAACAACCTGAAGTACGTTGAAACCCTGATCTCTTCGAATGGAAATAAATTTTTCAGCCTCTTCCCGCGTGAGCCGGTGAAAGAGTTCCCAATCGGTATCACCAAGCCAGAAAAATGGTTTGCCTTCCCGTGTTTCTAAGAATTTTCCATTCGCGCTTACTTTTATCTGAGCGTTGACAGAAAAACAATTTGTGATGAAGATGAGAACGATCGCGTATTTCATTAATCGTGGAGATTTGGATGCTTGTGAAGTTGCGAAAAAGCCTGGTGAAATGCCAGTAGAGATCACGGTTCACGGTTGACAGTTCACAGCCGTGGGCTGTCAAATTGAATATTGCACTTTCTTCAAACAGATTTTGACTGATCGCTCCTGGCACTGCCTACTCGAGCGCCAAAGTGGTTGAGCTCTGCACATTGCTTTGAACTATCTACTGTGAGCTGCGAATCAATCATTCGCAGCGGAGTCGCCAGTCACCAATGCCATTCGTTGCGGAAATGACCATCGCATTTGCCATTGTAAAATAAACACGGATATTTTGCAAGACGCGCT
>CBHROW010000130.1:0-14169 GCA_966080355.1 uncultured Chryseosolibacter sp. | reverse complement strand
CTGTTCTTATCGCTCATCAAACGATACGCTGCCTCGTCATCCGATGAGGCAAGTGCTGTTCTCGATCTCAAAGGTCAATTTCCTTACAGCCAGTTGCTCCATACGCTGGCAGCCCGTGTTTCGAAAGATCATTCATTTCAGAACCAACAAAGCGAGTTGCAAAGCGCGGCAATATATGCAGCCGATCGCGGGGTGTTGAAGGAGATCATCACATCAGATGAAAGTACTTCGCCAACGAAAGCATATTCAAATACACCTGTAACGGTGCAAGTTCCTGAGCAAGAGCAAAAAGCGCAGGATACGATGACGAGAAAAACCGAAGCGCAAAAAGACGCTGCAGTATTCTACCAGTCAACAGATGCCGTCATTGACAGTAATATCGATATCTCCGACCAGGTTATGCGCGATCTTGAAAAGCTCAATGCGTTACGCCATAACTTCGAAATGCTTTTTGTCGAGTATGCAGAGGTGAAATCTGAAAAACCGGAGGTGAGATCGAAAGGAGCCGTTGATGTTGTGAACAACGAACCTGTTGTGCCAAAGGAAAAGGAGTCGTCAAAATCGCGCAAGCAGCGGATCGTAGAAATGGCAAAGGCTGTACAAAACGCAACTCATGAAACCCACACCGCGCCAGGTAAAACTTCGAGCAAGGCTACACCCAATGACGATCTTATCAAAGAGATCATTACTTCCAAGGAGGAGCTCCAGCCTGAAAACGATAAGCAAAAAGAACAGATCAATCTGATCAATCAATTCATTAAAACACAGCCTTCAATCACCAGCGCCAAAGACAGGCAGCCAGCACCACTAACCGATTTGAATCCGGTGAAGACGGGAGAATTCGGAGAAAATATTGTGTCGGAAACACTGGTTGAAATTCTCATCAAGCAGGGAAAGAAAGACAAGGCAATTGAAGTCCTTAAAAAGTTAATTTGGAAATATCCTCAAAAAAAGGCTTACTTTGCATCCCAAATTGAAGACCTGAAGAAATAGTTATGTACACGCTTATTATCGGATTCATCATCTTCTTCGCAGTGTTATTGATCCTGGTTATCCTGGCTCAAAATGCAAAAGGTGGTGGATTGACCAGTCAGTTTGGTGGCTCGTCTGCGAGCAACATCATCGGTGTAAAGAAGACAGGCGACCTGCTGGAGAAACTGACCTGGGGTTTCATTGGCGCCATCATGGTCCTTTCACTGACCTTATCAACTAATTTAGTGACACCTTCAACGGGCAACCTGCCATCGAACGAAATCCTCGAGCGCGCTGGCGAACAAGCACCGGCTGGTCAGCAAGTTCCCACTGCTCCGCTGGATACAACCACAGGCGGAACAAATACACCAGACACGACTAAGTAATAATAATTGGCAATTGGCAAGGAAGCCAGTTGGCAACGCTCATCAGAACTTGATAGAAAGCTCTTCGATTGAAGGGCTTTTTTGTTTTTGAAATATTGATAGATCCGCATTACGACAAAAAGCACTCACATTGCCAACTGATTCTCTTTGCCAACTGCCAACTTTTCAACAGCTACGCTGCTTTCGACAGATACTTCACAAATAACCGCTTGGCCACAGGCATGAGCGTTTCACTGAACGGCACTTTCAATTTAGACAGTACAAGAAATGCTGCCGGGTTGGGAAGCTCGCGATAGCGTTTGATCAGATCGAGCTTGATGCGTTCGTACGTGTTCATTGTGGTCTTGCTGATGCTCTCCACAAATTGTGTGTTGAGGCTTCGAAGCTGCTCCTTGCTGTCTTCAAAAATGCTGACCTGGTAACGGTATACACTCGTTTCTCTTTCGGGTGGCTGGGTTACGAAGAGATAACCCTCATTCGCATAAAGAGGCGTAACGCCCACCGGGGAGATCTCAACTTTAGACTCAACAAATTCATAGATCGCTGAGCCCTCGTTCAATGACCCTTCGATCTGCGGAATGGCAAATTCAATAATAGCCGCCAGCTCGTTCATGACCGCGTCATCTTCCACCAGTTCACGATAACTGAGCTCAAGTTTTTTGATCTCTTCAACCGAAAGCTCCTTCGGAAAAGCATCTTTAAAAAGCGCTTTATTTTCTTTGATTGCTTTGAGGTTCCTGTAGTGAAAGACCAGATCTGCCAGGAAGGGATACAGCTCCACACGATCAAAGCTCTTTCTGACAGTTTGGAGGTAAGCGAGAAGCAGATACTTCTTGTATTCGAAATCGATCAGTCCTTGAGTCAGCCAATCTTTTGACAACTTTTCCATACACACGGTTTTCCTCTTTTAATTTAAAGGTTTTGTTATTTTTTGGCAAGTCGCACTAACGGGAGGCTGCAAGGTGCAAGCTACAGGCTGCAAGCAATGTGGTGCGCCCTAAAAGTTTGACGCATTGCTTGAAGCTAGAAGCCTGGAGCTTGGAGCCGCCTTGCAGGCCGCACCCCCGGAAAGTCAGCAGCGACATTTTTGGTTGCGTCCTGCCAACTTGCCACTTCAAATACCTAAAAAATGTGCCATTTGGCGCGAAATAGATGGCCGGAGGCTCCCTTGAATTGAAAAAATGTCCGTTATTCGCCTCTCTTTTGGCACTGGCACAATCCATGATGATCGGCAGTGCAAATCTGTTTTGTATAACAAACTAAAAAACAATTCGAAGTATATGGCGAAAATCAACTTTAAACCTAATGAGGACAGGGTGTTGGTAGAACCTGCAGCTGCAGAGGAAAAAACCGCATCAGGAATTATCATTCCCGACACAGCGAAAGAAAAGCCGCAAAAGGGCAAGATCATTGCCGTTGGTGAAGGCTTGAAAGACAAGCCTGTAACTGTGAAAGTTGGCGATAATGTGCTCTACGGAAAATACGCTGGTACTGAGATCTCAATTGATGGCAAAGAGTACCTTATCATGAGAAACTCTGACATTTTCGGAATCATCTAATCCATCCACCCAAAACTGAAATTTACTATGGCTAAAGAAATAACATTCGATACTTCAGCACGCGACAGAATTAAAAAAGGCGTTGATAAACTGGCTGATGCAGTAAAAGTTACGCTCGGTCCTAAAGGCCGCAATGTGATCATCGACAAAAAATTCGGTGCTCCTACCGTAACAAAAGACGGAGTGTCAGTAGCAAAAGAGATCGAACTGAAAGATCCGATTGAAAACATGGGCGCTCAGCTCGTGAAGGAAGTTGCATCTAAAACTGCAGATGCAGCTGGTGATGGTACCACTACCGCTACGGTTCTTGCTCAGTCAATCTACGCGCACGGTATCAAGAACGTGGCAGCCGGTGCAAATCCCATGGACCTCAAGCGTGGTATCGACAAGGCAGTTGAAGCCGTTGTTGACAACCTGAAGAAGCAATCTAAAAAGATCAAGGATTCGAGCGAGATCGCCCAGGTAGCTACGATCTCTGCAAACAGCGATGAGACCATCGGAAAGATGATCGCTGACGCCATGGATAAAGTTGGCAAAGACGGTGTGATCACGGTTGAGGAAGCTAAAGGAACAGAAACCGAAGTGAAAACTGTAGAAGGTATGCAGTTCGATCGCGGTTACCTCTCCCCTTACTTTGTGACCAACACAGAGAAAATGGAAGCTGAGCTCGATTCGCCTTTCATCCTCATCTACGACAAGAAGATCAGCAGCATGAAAGAATTGCTTCCGATCCTCGAGCAATCTGCTCAAACTGGCAAGCCGCTTGTGATCATCGCTGAAGAAGTTGAAGGCGAAGCACTTGCAACCCTCGTGGTGAACAAGATCCGTGGCGCACTTCGCGTTGCTGCTGTTAAAGCTCCCGGCTTCGGTGATAGAAGAAAAGCTATGCTGGAAGACATCGCCATCCTCACAGGTGGCCAGGTGATCAGCGAAGAGCGTGGTTTCAAACTTGAAAACACTACACTCGATATGCTCGGCCGCGCTGAGAAAGTCAACATCGACAAGGACAATACTACCATCGTTAACGGTGCTGGAAAGAAACAAGATATTCAAGGCCGCGTTGGTCAGATCCGCGCTCAGATCGAGACTACAACTTCTGATTACGATAAGGAAAAACTTCAGGAGCGTCTGGCAAAATTGTCAGGTGGCGTTGCAATCCTCTATATCGGTGCCGCAACCGAAGTTGAAATGAAGGAAAAGAAAGACCGCGTTGACGATGCTCTGCACGCAACACGCGCAGCCGTACAAGAAGGTATTGTTGCTGGTGGTGGCGTAGCATACATCCGCGCAGTTGAAGCATTGAAAGATGTCAACGCTATCGGTGCAAGCAACGAAGATCAGGCTACCGGTGTTAACATCGTGAGACTGGCGCTCGAAGCTCCACTGAGAACCATCTCTGAGAACGCAGGCCAGGAAGGTTCTGTGATCGTTAACAAAGTTCGCGAAGGCAAGAAAGACTTTGGTTACAACGCTCGCGATAACAAGTTCGAGAACTTCTTCGATGCAGGTATCATCGATCCTACGAAGGTGACACGCCTTGCGCTCGAGAACGCAGCTTCTATCGCTGGACTTCTGTTGACAACCGAAGCCGTTGTTTCAGAGATCCCTGAAGAGAAAGAAGCACCTGCAATGCCACACGGTGGCGGCATGGGCGGAATGATGTAAGAGCTGAAGGCTTAAAGCTAAAAGCTGAAGGCTGAAAATGCCAACAGCCAATGGGCGATAGCCGATGGCAATAAAACAAAAGAGCTTCTGGATACAGAGGCTCTTTTTTATTTACAAGGTCGCCATTCGTAAAAAAATGCAGTTGTCAATTGAAGCAATTGCATCATTTTACGAGTAAATTAGAATGGCGGACTTATGATCAGCAACAAAAAACTTTACTGGATCCTTCAGGTGCTCGGCTGGACGGCTTATACGGTCGTTCAGATCGTTGCCGGATTTTTCAGTGGAGCGCTGATCACCGCACAAAACACCGTTAACAGCAAGGGAATCGCTTTCCTTGTGGTTGAGGCAGTGCTCTCTTTCCTTCTCACCCATTATGTCCGGACGTTCATCAAGCGCAGGAACTGGTTGGGCTTTCCGCTACGTAAATTACTTGTTCGCGTGATGGCGATCTCGCTGGTGATGGGTGTGATGCTTTACATTATTCGCATCCCTATTTTTTTCGCGCTCAATCTTTTTAAACTCAATGTAAGCTTCGATCCCGCGCAGATCACCGCACTGATCTTTATTTACAGCTTGATCTTCTTTTTCTGGCTGCTCATCTACTTCGCTTACCATTATTTTTACCGCTACAATGAATCGTTGAAGTATGAAAATCTTTCAAAGGAGATCGAGCTAAGCCACCTGAAATCACAGATTAATCCCCATTTTTTCTTCAATGCGCTTAACAGTATTCGTGCACTCGTGGATGAAGATCCCGAGAAAAGCAAAAATGCGATCAACTACCTGAGTGGTATGCTTCGTCACGCCCTCTCGCAGGACAAAACATCATTCACAAAAGTGAGAGACGAGATCAAGACCGTAAAGGCGTATCTGAATCTCGAAGTGATCCGTTTTGAGGAACGTTTGAAAGTGAGCTATGATCTTGATCCGGATTGTAACGACATTCTCATCCCACCGATGATGGTTCAAACGATCGTAGAGAACAGCGTTAAACATGGCGTTGCACAATTGATCCAGGGCGGAATCATAGAAATCAAGACTGCTTTGATCAATAGTTATCTTGTCATCTCTGTTCGAAACAACGGGCAGATCCATCAAAACATCCAGGAGCTTTCATCCCGCGGTGGAATTGGGATTAAGAACACCATCAAGCGACTTGAAATTCTCTACGGAGAAAAAGCCAGCTTCGACATTTATAATCAGGACGCGTATCACGTGATCAGCGTGATAAAGATTCCGTTGGAGAAGTCTGCGGTAGCTGTGTAACCAGGTCGCCAGTTACCGGTTGCCGGTTGCCAGGAAATCCGGTAGTCAGCCTACTCTTTCTTCGTAGCTAACTGATACAGCATCACCATCATCCCCACAAAGAATGCTGTTCCAATGATCATGTATCCGCCATCACCAAATGATTTTGTCATCCAGTGTTCTGCGTTCATGGCGTTGAGCGTGTCTGGAAGATAGACAGCAAGGATGGCAACGATCACGCCTGTCAACGCGCCTCCTGCGATCAAGCCTGTTGCAAACAAACTACCTTTTCCAAGTTCGTCATCCTCTTTCTTCTCGCCTTTTGCTTCAGCCCTCCAGTCGATGAAACCTTTCAGCGCGCCACCGGCAAAGATTGGCAATGTGGTGGAGAGCGGAAGATATAATCCAATCGCAAAAGCAAGCGCTTTGATGCCGCATAGTTCAAGCGTAACCGCGATGAAAACACCGACAATTACGAATTGCCAGTCGAGGTTGAATGACAAGATGCCTTTCGCCAATGTTGCCATCAGCGTAGCCTGGGGTGCCGGGTATTTGTCGCTACCGATAGCGTGTTCTAACCCTTGTGAGATCATTTCAGGCGTTGGTGTATCGAGGATGCGGATCACAATGCCAATAGCAATTGACGAAACGATCGCTCCGATGAACAAAGCCAGCTGTTGATATCGGGGAGTGGCACCGATGATGTAGCCGGTTTTCAAATCCTGCGAAGTTGCACCTGCGTTTGCCGCTGCGATACAAATCATGCCACCGACCACCAAAGCGAGTGGCTCATAGAATTTTCCCGACCAACCTACGCTCGTGAAGATAAGGCAAGTTCCCATCAATGTCGCGATCGTCATTCCTGAGATCGGGTTGTTGCTATTACCTACCAGTCCGACAATGCGGCTCGACACGGTTACAAAGAAGAATCCGAAAACAACGATCAAAACACCGATGAAAAGTTTCTGAAGAATGCTATCTCCAGGGATGATGTTAGTTGGCAGGAGCGCTACGACAAGCACGAGCACAACACTGCCGATCAGCACGACATTGAAAGAAAGATCGCGTTCTGTTCTCGACACAGTCACTTCCGCACCTTTTTCTCTTAACGATCCCAGGCTTTCGCGGAAAGAAGAAATGATCGTTGGAATTGTTTTCATCAACGTGATGAATCCCCCTGCAGCCACTGCACCGGCACCGATCTGCCTGATGTAGGCGCGATAGATCGCATCGGCATAGCTTCCGAAAGTATGAGATTGCGGATCCCATGAGCCTGGTCCTCCTGATGAATTAAGATCTGCCAGGTAACCGAGTTTTACGAGTTGCGTTGCTATCGTGTCGGGCGAAACGATAGTAGATAAGAGTGGAGTGATCGCCCACCAGGCAAGAACGGATCCGGCAACCAGCACGCCTGATATTCTCGGACCGATAATATAACCAACGCCTAAATATTCCGGTGTGATCTCAGCACGAGTCGCGGCAGACGGCCAATATTTGTTTGCTTGCGCGGTGATAACGGCTGGCACTTCAGCGATAAAATGAACGACCTTCTGAAGGATCGCGTAAAGCATCGCGATACCCATTCCCATGAAAGCCGTGCGCGCAAAATCTCCACCCTTCTCTCCTGCCTGCAGAACAGATGCACATGCAGTTCCTTCCGGGTATGGAAGTGTTCCATGTTCTTTTACGATGAGCGATCTTCTCAATGGGATCATCATCAAGGTTCCCAGCATTCCGCCAAAAGAAGCCAGGATCAAAATAGTGAGATAAGAAAAGTACGATTCACCGATGCTTGTACCACCTTCGGTACCTGCGGAGAGAAATAAGAAAGCCGGAAGTGTGAAGGCAACTCCGGAAGCGATTGATTCACCGGCAGACCCTGTAGTTTGAATGATGTTATTTTCAAGGATGGTTGTCTTCAGGAATTTCCTGCCTAACGTGATGGCAATAACTGCGATGGGGATCGAAGCTGTTACGGTTAGCCCGGCCTTGAGTGCGAGGTACACGGTGGATGATCCGAAAAGAATCCCGAACAAAGCGCCAAAGATCACCGACTTGGCTGTAAACTCCGCCACATTCACTTCAGGCGCGACATAGGGTTTGAAAGCTTTACTTTCTGAACTCATCAGTTGTATTTAGGTTTGGTGGTATCTGTTTAAAGGCTGCAAGCTACAAGCCTCAAGCTTCAAGAAGTGAGTCGGGCTCTACGGTTTTGGCGTCAAGTCCATTCTATAGATCTTAACGCGTGTTCCGCTTGGCAGGTCTCACACTACACGCTTCAAGTAGCAGGCTCCTTTCTTATTTCGTCCATGTTACAATTCCATCCCAGGCGATGATCGCTGAGCACTGTTCATGACTTGCAGCCTGTAGCTTGCCGCTTGCAGCCACTCGTTAAATCGCACCCACTTCATTACTTCCCGCTCAAATATGTATAAAAATCACCTAATCTCTCCCATCCATTTTCTCAACGGCCTTGCAATGATCAGCACGACAACTCCCGCGATCAGCATCACGCGGGTAACTTGCCAGAAAAGATCGATCAGCAATGGCGGGTTGGCTGCAATTGCCGCGTCATCGAAGTTTCCTCCGAATAGTCCGGCCACAAGATTTCCAAATGCGAGCGCCATGAAGAACACGCCCATCATCTGGCCTACAATGCGCTGCGGTGAAAGTTTAGTCACCGCGCTTAATCCAACGGGGTACAAACAGATCTCTCCAAATGTGTGGAGCAGGTACGTTGTAACAAGCCATGCAGGTGATGCTTTTTGTCCCGCGACAACAACCGCAGATGCAGCCATCATGACCGCGAAGCCTATGCCGATGAAGAGAAGACCCAGTGCAAGCTTGACAGGCGTTGAGGGATTGAGATTGCGCTTCGCGAGCCATAACCAGAGCCATGCAAAAACCGGAACGAAGGCCAGCACCCAGACTGAAGGAACCGCGATGAACCACCCCGTTGGGAATTCTTTACCGAATGCAATACGATCGGTATAGCGCTCACCAAAAAGTGTGAATGAAGACCCTTGTTGTTCATATCCTCCGTAGAACATACAAGTCGCCAGAAAGAAAACTGCGATCACCGCTACTTTCCTTTTTTCATCTGCATTTAAATTTTCAAAAAGGTAGACATAGATGAAATAAAGAATTACACTTCCGCTGAGCACGACTGTTGAAGCTTGCGCGATCACTAGGGGATTGACAGTGATGACTCGAGTGACCATCAAAACGATAAATCCACCCAGGACAACACCGATGATCCAGAGCGCATTTCGAATACCTCGTTCACGGGCTTTCTGGGCGTTTGCATCGGGAAGTTTTGTCGGCTCGAGACCTGCGTTGCCCAGGTTGCTTTCGGTCAGTTTGTATTGCAATACACCGAAGAACATTCCGATCCCCGCAGCAGCGAAGCCATAGTGCCAGTTGATATTCTCACCAAGGTAGCTGATGATCAACGGACCGAACACGGCACCCAGGTTGATGCCCATGAAAAAAATATAAAATCCAGAATCGCGTTTCGCTTGTTCTTCAGCAGGATACAAAGATCCGACTAAAGAGCTCACATTCGGTTTCAGCAAACCTGTTCCGATCACTATGAGAAGAAGTCCGATGAAAAATGTTTCCGTAAAAGGAAGTGCTAAGCAAAGATGACCGACAGTGATAATACATCCGCCATAAAAAACAGATCTGCGCAATCCGAAGTATTTGTCGGCAAGCCATCCACCTGGCAGCGCAAACAAATAGGCGAACATGGTATAGAGTCCATAAATTGCCCCACCGGTTTTTTCTTCGAGACCCATGCCGCCATTTTCGATCGATGTGACCATGAATAAAAGAAGGAGTCCACGCATTCCATAATAGCTAAGTCTCTCCCACATTTCCGTAAAAAATAGCGTTGCGAGGCCGCGCGGGTGACCAAAGAAACTTTTGTCAAAACTCATTCGGGTATCGATTCATTCAGTGGAAGATAAAATCAGTTCCAGAAAATTTTAAACGGGCGCAAAGTAGGTTCATTACCGCAATTGTGCAAACGTGTGTGCTCAAAGCCACAAAAACAAAAAACTGCATTGCAATCGATTGAAATGGCATAAAATTAGTACCTTTGAGAACTCATTAACCCAAAAACACATGTTAGAATTAGGAACAAAGCCGGCCAATGCCTCGGTTACAGACCTGGGTATTTCAGATGGTAAAGCGCACTGGAATTTGCCTCCCGACATCCTTGCAAAGAAGGCGGTTGATGCCGGTCAAGCGAAAATGACAAGCAGCGGAGCTATCGCGATCGATACCGGGGAGTTTACAGGCCGTTCTCCTAAAGACAAGTTTACAGTTAAAGATGCTGTGACCGAAAATTCGGTTTGGTGGAACAACTTCAACATTCCGTTCGATGCACAGAAGTTCGATCAGCTTTATATCAAGATGATCCGCTATTTCGAAGGCAAGGAGTTTTATGTCCGTGATGTTTACGCTTGCGCGGATTGGAGATACCGAATGAACATCCGCGTTATCAATGAGTATGCGTGGTCGAATTTATTCGTTTACAACATGTTCCTGCGGCCCGGTGAGAAAGAGCTTCAGAATTTTTCGCCCGAATGGTTGATCCTCAACGCACCTGGCTTCCATGCCAATCCTGCCGAAGACGGCACGCGTCAGCATAATTTCTCGATCATCGATTTCAAGCGCAAGATTATCCTGATCGGTGGAAGTGGCTATACCGGTGAGATCAAGAAGGGTGTTTTCACCGCGCTCAATTTTATTCTTCCGCATCAAAAAAATGTATTGTCGATGCATTGCTCGGCCAACATCGGAGAAAAAGGCGATACTGCGATCTTTTTCGGATTGTCAGGAACCGGTAAGACAACGCTTTCGGCTGATCCTAATCGAAGACTGATCGGTGACGATGAACATGGCTGGACTGCAGACAACGTGATCTTCAATTTCGAAGGAGGTTGTTATGCGAAGACAATCGACCTTACCGAGGAAAAGGAACCGGATATTTTCCGCGCAATCAAGAAAGGCGCGCTTCTTGAAAATATCGTTTTCAAAAAAGGTACAACAGAAGTTGACTATAAAGATGGAAGCCGCACAGAGAACACGCGTGTTAGCTATCCGATCGATCATATTTCGAACATCGCAGTGCCATCTCTAGGCCTGAACCCGAAAAACATCTTCTTTCTGACCTGCGATGCCTATGGAGTTCTCCCTCCTATTTCAAAGCTTACACCAGGACAAGCTGCCTTTCATTTCATCAGCGGCTACACCGCTAAAGTTGCCGGCACGGAAGCGGGAGTTACTGAACCTACCATGACGTTCTCGGCATGCTTCGGTGCGCCATTCATGCCTTTGCACCCGACAAAATATGCAGAAATGCTTAGCAAGAAAATGCAGGAAGCAAAAGTGAATGTGTGGCTTGTAAACACGGGCTGGTCTGGAGGAGCTTTTGGCGAAGGAAAACGCATGAGTCTGAAGTACACCCGTGCGCTGATTACGTCAGCGTTGAATGGCGAATTGGATCACGTTCGCTTTACTAATCATGATGTATTTGGTTTGGCCATGCCGATCGAATGTCCTGGGGTTCCGGCTGAAGTCCTCAATCCGAGAAACACATGGTCTGACAAAGATGCTTATGATGCTAAAGCCAACTTCCTGGCGAACGCTTTTGTGAAGAACTTCGAAAAATTTGCTGAGCATGCCAGCGAGGAGATCCTTGCCGGTGCGCCCCATGCCAGGGTTCACGCATAGACAAATTAGTTTTTTTGGTTTATACGTTTCGAAAAAAGCTGCTCCCCCGGGGCGGCTTTTTTTTTGTCGTCTGACCACTTGAAGTTGGTCTGACGACTTCACCCGACTCCCTCAGGGGCTATGGCTGATGGCCATAGCTATGACAACTTATCGCAACTTTTTGAATGCGTGCCTTTCGATTGTGATTTTTTGCCTGCGAGCGTTCGCAACGCAGTGAACTGTCTTAGCCATGGCCAATAGCTATATCCAATTCCCATTGCCGTTGTGTTCTTTGTAGCTATACTTGCATCGTGAGAACCGAAGAAACCATAGTTGCCCTCGCCACTGCCCAGGGGATTTCAGCCATAGCAGTTATTCGTCTAAGCGGAAAAGATTCTATCGCAATTGTTCAGCGGGTGTTTCATGGTAAGAACCTTACAGAACAGCCATCGCATACGATCCACTTCGGAACAATTCGAAATGGCGAACGTATCATTGACGAGGTTCTCATCTCCATCTTCAAAGAACCAAATAGCTTCACCAAAGAGAACAGCGTAGAGATCTCCTGTCATGGTTCGCCAGTGATCGTGAAAGAAGTTGTAAAAGTTCTGATCGCGAATGGAGCGCGACTGGCTGAACCTGGTGAATTCACCAAGCGTGCTTTCATCAACGGCAAATTTGACCTCGCTCAAGCGGAAGCCGTTGCCGACCTGATCACTGCAGAAACCGACAACGCGCGACAAGCCGCACTCAACCTGATGCGCGGTGGATTTTCGAAAGAGATCAATCGCTTACGCGAAGAGCTTATTCACTTTGCATCGCTCATCGAACTTGAACTCGACTTCGGAGAGGAAGATGTGGAGTTCGCTCAACGCGATGATCTGAGAACCCTGATCTTAAAAATTCAATCGTTCATACATTTGCTCATCGAGTCGTTCGATCAGGGCAATGTGATCAAGAATGGCGTTCCAACGGTGATCGCGGGAAAACCAAATGCAGGAAAATCTACTTTGCTGAACACGTTGCTGAATGAAGAGCGTGCAATAGTGTCCGACATTCCCGGAACAACACGCGATGTGATCGAGGACGAAATGGTTCTCGGTGGAATCAACTTTCGCTTCATCGACACTGCGGGGCTTCGCGAAACGCAAGATGTGATTGAAAAGATCGGAGTGGAAAGAACACATGAGCAGATGAAAAAAGCATCGCTCATCATCTATCTCATAGACCTCACGAATGCCGTTCTCGAGGACATTGAAGCCGAAGAAAAGCATCTGGAGGGCCTTGGCATTCCCTACATCAAAGTCGGCAACAAGATCGACAAAGCGAATCCACAGCTCGTGAGTCTTCTCGAAAAGAAGGATTTCACTTTCATCTCAGCATCAGCGAAAACAAACATCCAGGAGTTAAAAGACCGCATCCTTTCCCACTTCCACGTGAAGACGATCAAGACCGGAGATGTAATGGTCACCAATCTTCGCCACTATCAAAACTTACAGAAGACTTACGATGCATTGAGCCGGGTGCTTGATGGAATGGAACAGGGCATCACCGGAGATTTTCTTGCAATGGATATTCGGCAGTCGTTGCACTTTCTTGGAGAGATAACCGGGCAGATCACGACAGATGATTTGCTGGATAATATTTTCAGTAAATTCTGTATCGGGAAATAGTTGATATGCAGTTGCTTATGTTCAATCCCCGAGGAGTGCTTTTTATATTGCTTAGGTCAATTATCTTTGCAGCCACAAAATCGCTAGCACAGAACTCATGTAACATAAATTTCTTTCTAACTATTAGTATCAGCTTTTGAGAAATAAAGCTGTATTGTTTAATTCTAAAGGAAGAAATTATGCTTACGGTTCAATGCTTCTCTTACGCCCATCCAAACAAACAAATTCTCTTTAACAATCTTAATTTTTCTGTTAATCGCCACGACAAGACTGCGTTGATAGGAAACAATGGAGTTGGGAAATCAACTCTGCTCAAAATTATTGCTAAAATCATCCGACCATCTAGCGGAGAAGTGAGCGTAAACGCGCTACCTTATTATCTTCCCCAGGTTCATGGTCAATTCGATCATCTAACAATTTCGCAAGCTCTTCAAGTCGAAGACAAATTGAATGCATTAAGTGAAATACTGCAGGGAAATGCAACTATTGAAAACCTTCAATTGCTAAATGACGATTGGAATCTTGACGAGCGGTGCAAACAGGGCCTTTCATTTTGGAATTTAACAGGCTTAGACTTAAGGAAAAATTGGGTACACTAAGCGGTGGCGAGAAAACAAGAGTTCTTCTCGCTGGTATACAAATTCATCAACCTGAACTTATACTACTCGATGAACCTTCGAACCATCTTGACAGGTTGAACCGAAACACGCTATATGATTTCATTAGTGCAGCCAACCAAACCATGATTGTCGTGAGTCACGATAGGTCCCTGCTCAATCTTTTTTCAACAATACTTGAGCTGAGAGCGGATGGCATAAAGACATATGGAGGGAATTTTGACTTTTATTTCCAGCTAAAATCTTTAGAGAACGAAACTCTGCATGAAGAGATTGGCAGCAAAGAGAAAGAGTTGCGCAAAGCGCGGGAAAAAGAAGCCGAAGTGCTAAA
>CBHROW010000129.1:0-14199 GCA_966080355.1 uncultured Chryseosolibacter sp. | reverse complement strand
AGAAAGACTCTTACAGTGATAGTATCGAGTCGCAATATGATCGGTGTGCTTGATAACAATATAGTTGCCCATGTTTTGATCGAATCCTGCTTCGGATACAGTTCCACCGGCAGTGGCTACAATTGTCTCACCTTCGTCCATCATAAAATCTACACCGGTGTGTTCTTTCATGACGTGAAGCATCGGGTGCATCCGCATTCCGAATCCGGTAACAGACTTGATCTTTTCAATATTGACGGGCGAGATCTCGGGGACTTCGTTCTGTAGCGAGGCCACGGGTGCCGACTGACCCTTTCGGGAACTGGCCACATACTCGCGTTTTCCAAACGCAAATATCAGCAAGCAAGTAAGCGGAACGACCAATAGATAAACGATCGTTTTGTGCAGAGGGCTTTTCGATTTCGTGATCATAAGAATTCTGTTTTTTGTGAAATTGGAATGAAAACTGTGTGTGAATTTCAACTCGCTTTGACGATAGATCTCGCTGAGCAGTGTATTGAGGTACGCGGAAAGATCAGTGGACTCAGCGATTGCACCATGATCGGCCAGGTATTCGTGTTGAAGCTTGAGCGCATTTCGATAGGACTTCATCATGGGGTTGAACCAGAGTACAAGCGCAGCCACCTCGACAATGACAAGATCGAGAGCGTGACGCTGATGCACGTGCACTTTTTCGTGCAAGATCACTTCGGCCGGAATCGCAACGTCTGGAACGAAAATAGACCTGAAGGACGAGAACACCGGATTGTGTTGATGAACAAAGAACGTTTCTCCGTGCATGATGATCTTAGTCGATCGCTCTTTCATTCGCACAATGCTCAAAATTCCTCGGGCGCCCCTATACAATACAAATGACGCACCCACGAAATAAACGATCCAAAATAAAGTTTCAATTCCGAATCGTTGCTCTCCGGCTAAATTCTGCAGCTCTGGCGCAATGGCAAGTGAAGCTGAAGTAATTCCCCTGAACGCATGTTGAGGACGTTCATCTATAACCACAGGAATTACGATCCGCGGAATGACCAGGCTCAAAACAAGTCCGATCACCAACACCATACGGTTCAATTGAAAATAGGTGAGCGTGCGCAGAAATGTCCAATAGAAAATATAGAACATGAGCACACAAATGCTGACACACACCAGGTAAATGACGAAGGAGATCATAAAAAACTTACTATTGGTTTATGTACTTCGGGCAACCGGATCAACTGGCGACCGGTCACCAGTCTATATTACTTCTTCTTATTCTTCAACTTCTTGATCTTTTCATTGACCAACTTCTTAATCTCTTCGAGCTCTTCGAGGTTGAGTTGCTCATTGGCAAAGAATGATGCGAAGGCGGTGGGGTTATCGCTTACATAGTTAGAGATCATTGGCCGAACGCGACTCTGAAAATATTTTTGTTTGGAGATCAGCGCGAAATATTCGTTGATCTTTCCGTAGGTCCTAAAACCGATGAATCCTTTTTTTACAAGAACGCGGATAACGGTCGAGATGGTGGTGTATGCGGGGCGTGGTTCCGGGAATTGCTCGACCAGGTCTTTCAAGTAAGCCTTTTCCAGCTGCCATAAGAACTGCATGACCTGCTCTTCCGCGCGGGTGAGTGTTTTCTGTTCCATACATCAAACGTATAACTATTTTTATAGTAATACAACTATTTTTATAATTATTGTGCCGCGGTCGCTCGGAGACGCGGAGAAAGGCAGTTTGATAATAAATGCCACTATTTTTTGCCAGGAAGACACAAAGGCACAAAGAACGTAATTGTGCGTGTGTGGAAGGAATTCACCGTTTGGCGAAAAGAAATATGAAGCAGAAGGTCTAAGCTGAAAGCGATGTAGAAGAATCACAATCAGAATATCTCAAAGTGTCCTTGAGATCGGCACATGGCAGTGATTAGTTTTTTTTTACGTGAGCATTAAATCAAGTCTTGGTGTCTTCGTGCTTTGTGGCAAAAATTCTCAGCGTCTCCGAGGCAAAAAAAAAGGGCATCGCGTGACACCCTTTAATATGGACTAAACCGAAAGACTTATTTTTGATCGTCTTTGTCTTTCATGTCCTCGATCTTGTTTCCGTCTTTGTCGAACTTCAGATTCTTAGTGTCTGCACCGTTCTTCACTTCTACAATGTAGATTTCTTTGCTTTCCGACTGCGCATTGTTAGGGTCGGACCACATTTTCTTACGTGCTGACGTTACAACCCATCCCTGATAGTCGGTGCTCTGCAGTTTAGATTGAACCGCAGCTGGCAATTCGCTGGTCTCGATCTTCTGGCCTTCCTTGTCCTGATCCTGATAGTTTACAGATTGATCTTGAGTAGTAGTTGACTGATCTTGCGCTGCCGACTCATCTTTATTGGTCGACTGATCCTGATTGGTCGATTGATCTTTTCTGTACTGGTCGTTTTGTTCAGTTGTCTGTTGTTGCGTTGATGTGGTATCCTTGTCTTGTGCATTTACAAAAGCAAAACCTCCCAGCATCAATCCTACGGCTAACATTAATTTTTTCATCACTTTTTTCGATTTAGTTGAACATTCGTTTTGCCGTACAAGATTGAATGTTGTGCCATCGAAGGTTGTCGCTCTTTAAAGCATTGAAAATGAAATTTTTAACATTGCGACTATCTGAACAGCCGATTGAAAATCTGTTGAATTAGTCAACAGCCCCGGGGAAAATAGTGGTCTGACGACTTTCTGTCGTCTGACCACTAAGCAACTATTTCAAACTCGCCTTCGCTCCATCATTTGCATTAATGGTCGCGAGCACCCTTCCTTCGGGCAGCTGTTCGGAGCTATAATACAACAGCAGCTTACGGTTGGGGTTAGCATGTTGAAGGGAAACGATATCGGCAGCTTTGCACGTCATCGCTCCTTCGGAACCATCTGAAGAATCCGGATATTTCCACGTCTTCAGAGTATTCAGTCCATTGTCACGAACCGTCAACACGCGAGCTACGCCCATCTTGCCGCAATGGCTGTAATGAACTTTCAGAATGTCATTGGCAGTTACCCCCCCAAGACTGATGGGTTTCAGGTTTTCACCTTTGTAAACATAGTGCTGGATCAGAAGTTTGTCGTTGAGATAAATGGTGTACGAATCACCACCGGGTACTCGCGAAAATGAAAACAAGGCGGTCGCAATGACCATGAACACCAGCGATCTGATCGCCATGGTTCTGTTAATGTATTTTTTCATAAAGCAGTTTGTAGTTTGTTAAACCATCGATACCTGCTCAAATGAACGAAAAGAGAATAGGCGGGTCTATTTTGTTTGACAGGGTGCGCTGGATCCTTGCTGAAATGTTGAAAAGCTGAAGGCTGGAAGCTAAAAGCAAGAAGCCAGTGCCGCTACTCGGGTGTTGCGCTTTCAGGACGCAGCTAAAGGTAGCCAGAGGCCCACGGTATCGGATCGGTGATCTGATCGTGTGTTTAGAAAGTCTGCATTTCTCCGTGTCTCCGTGTTTTCGCGGCAGAAAAAGAATTCCGATTCAAGCGCAACGTTCTGATCTGTGCTCTGCTCATCCTTTGTGTGTTCGTGTCTTGGTGGCGATGAATAAAAAAACCTGGGCTCATCACCCAGGTTCTTTCCTCTCTACAGTGAAGCTTGAATTACTTCACGTTCTTGTTGACAACTTTTGCAAGCTCGAACATAGAGATCTGAGATTTGCCACCGAAGATAGGCTTCAGTTTGTCATCTGCGTTGATCATTCTTCTGTTCTTCTTGTCCTGAAGATTGTTCTTCTTGATGTAATCCCAGATCTTCTTGATGATCTGAGTTCTTGGCAGACCTTTGCTACCTACAACGGCAGCCAGGTTTGCACTCGGTGTCAGCGGAGCCATGAAGGCTGCATTAGGTTTTCTTGCTGACTTCTTCTTTGCTGCTTTCTTAGCAGGCTTCTTTGTGGCTTTCTTTGCCGTCTTTTTTGCTGCTTTCTTAGCAGACTTCTTCGCTGTTTTTGCCATAGCGTTTACTTGAATTTAGTGGTTAAAGTATTTGTAGTTGAAAACTATTCCGGATTTCCTTAGGGGGAGTGAGGCTGGCGTTAGCTGGAGAAGCTATCGTTTTCCTGTTGAAGTATGCTGCACGAAAGTACAGTGGTAGCATCAATTGTTGTCTTCGGAGGAGTTTTTCATAGGAGAATTTCTCTCGCCTGATGTTCCCTCCAGAGGTAAAGGTAATGAAATTGTTTCGACACTCGCTAATTTTTTGGTGAATTTCCCTATGAAAAACTTGAATTCTCCCTATGAAAACTGATCAGCAAGAAGAATTTTCCCTATGAAGAATGAGCGTAGCGACCAAAAATCACTCCTGTTTTTATCGGTTTTCCCTAGGGAAACAGTGTTTTTCGATCGCAAAAGCGACACCATCTTCCACACTCGGCAGCGTAATTTCGTTCGCTACCGTTTTCACTTCGTCACGTGAATTCCCAACAGCAATTCCCCAGCCGACAGCCTTCAACATGTCGATGTCGTTATAGTTATCACCGAATGCAAGCACATTTTCCATAGGGAAATCGTAGTATTTTTCAATCAAAAACTTCAATGCAGCACCTTTTGAAGTGCTGCCCGGAGCGAGCTCAAGGTAGGTTGGTCTTGAAAGATAAACGTGAACATCATCACCCAGAGTCTGCTCGAGCTCCCGCTGCATCCAGGAAATTTCCTCTGGGTCACCCATGCACATCACCTTGTGCGCGCCATACTGTGATTGAAACCACTGGTTGAGCGTTGCCTCATGGTTTTGTATGGTTGCTTTTACTTTTGTAATTCGCTCCTCGCGCTCGGTCCATTGGTCGTGGCGGGGAGCAAACCAGTCGTCTGCATGATACAGACTGATATGAATGCCCGTGCCCGATCCCATCTGCACGATCCGTGAGACGATCGCTGTCGGGATAACCGTGGACGACATAACAACAGGCTTTTCGCTTTCATACTTCAACGAATAGCCGCCATTATAGCAGATCAGAGGATGCTTTAAAATGTCGAGTTCTGCCTGGAGATGACGCATGGCTGAAGGCATCCGGCTTGACGCAAGGAAAACAGGAAAGCGCGGCCCGAGGCGTTTTATCGTTTCGATCGTCTTGCTGGAAAGCTCCCTGCGGCTATCGAGCAGGGTCCCATCGATGTCTGTAGCAATAGCCTCAAATCGTTTCATCGCGAAAAGATCTCCTGCAAAAATTGAAACATCCCCTGGCGAATTTCCTCCGAATCGAACATCGGTCCATAGTGTGGTGCATCTTTTACGATGATGATCCGATTCCTGACCGAGACGTGATCGAGCATTGCCTTCAGCATCACCGACTGCTGATACGGCACTGACTCATCTTTTTCTCCCTGAACGATAAAAAACGGTGGGTCATCCTTATCAACATAAAAAGCCGGGCTTGCTCGCCTTGCCAGGTCTGGGCGCACGATCGCGGCATCTCCAAGAAGGCGCGTTATCGGAGTCGTTTCTTTTGGATCAGACTTCGCTTCCATCATGAGCAGATCAACCGGCCCATAAAAATCTATCACCCCGCGAAGGCTATAAGAAGGCGTCTTTTCCGAGGGGTAAAAATCTTTCACATTATTATTGAGAGAGAGTGAAAGGAGATTAGCGAGATGGCCACCCGCTGAAAAACCGATCAGTACGATCCGTTTATTGTCCAATTGGTATTCGGCAGCGTGCGCATCAATGAAATTCAAAGCTGCATGGCAATCCTGGACCTGCGCTGGAAATATGGCGGTTGTACTGTGGCGATAATCGATCGAGACCAGCGCATATCCTTTTTCAATAAATTGTCGTACGGTATTTTTCATGTAGCTCATATCGGCATATTTGTCGTTCACCATCCACGCACCCCCATGGATCCAAACCACTACCGGCAACTTACCCGCGGATTGGTCAGTCGGCTTCGGCAGGTAGATGTCGAGGAGATGTTTTTTCAGCGTATCTCCCGCATAAGGAATATTTTGGTAGAACCGGGTGCCTTCCGGGAACTGCGCGGCAATGTTTGCAGGTTGAGCAACAATCGAGGATGCTGCGGTCAGGCAAATCATCATCAATACAAAATGTCTTTTGATCATATGTTAAAAATTATTTTGACGCGATTGAAAGAGCAGCTCAACAAGTAACGATGTTAAGCCAAAATTTTCAAATTACCATCCCCTAAGCCCCGAGCAAACATCACACACTCCAGAAGAAGACGATCAGATCGGTCGACCAAATTTCACCGATCGTCTAAAAGCTTGCAAAACCTCAATTTTTTTTCACGTAATTAAGTCGGTACTTATCTCCCTATGTTCAGCCGATTATCCAAAAGCGTTTTACTCGTGGTCATCTTTGGCCTTTTCTCAGGAAGTTGTTCCCTCACACCGCATCAGAAAATGGTGCGCATACTGCAGGATTTGTTCGAGCGATCGAAGCATGTCGATAATTTTTTCTACCCGCAGGCAAGTGTCGATTACTATGACTCATTGGCTACTGCCGAACAAGATGCGGGGCGAAAAGTCTATGATCGATACATGAAGGCCTACTTTCTCATCCAAACCGGAGAACCCGAACAAGCGATCTCGATCTATGAAAATTTGCTCGCGGAAGGTTGGACCGAAGAGAAGGCGGCAGCGTTGGTTCATCAATACCTTGGCGTGGCTTACCAGCGTGTTACGGAGCAGGTCGGCTGCCGACAAAATAAAACTTCGGAGTCTTGTATTTTTCCATTTGAAGGCGGGGGTATTTTCCAGCAGCCCGATCTCATGCACAAAGCGATCGCCAACTTCCTCGAGACGCTCAAGACTGAACCGGACAATCTCGAATGCCGATGGTTATTGAACCTGGCTTATATGTCGATCGCGGAATATCCAGGCAAAGTTCCCCCGCAACATCTCATTCCAAATCTCGATTCAAGTTCTGCGCCCTTGATCAAACCCTTTCATGAAATGGCTGAAGAACTCGGAATCACAGCCATAGACATGTCTGGCGGAGCGATCATGGAAGATTTTACAGGCGATGGTTATCTCGATATTGCAACATCGAGTTGGGGACTTGACGAATCCATGCATTTCTGGGTCAACAATGGTGATGGCACTTTCCGCGATCAATCTAAAGAATCGAATTTATCAACGCTCACTGGCGGATTGAACATGATGCAGGGCGACTACAACAACGATGGATTCCCGGATATTTTTGTCACGCGTGGCGGATGGCAGGGAAAATATGGTTGTCAACCGAACTCGCTGATCAGAAATAATGGCGATGCAACATTCACGGACGTTACGATTGAGGCCGGTATGCTGAGTTTCCATCCTACCCAAACCGCCACCTGGAATGATTTCAATAATGACGGTTGGCTCGACTTGTTCATCGGCAATGAAAGTTCCAATGACCCACACCCGTGTGAGCTTTACCTGAACAAGAAAGACGGGACATTCGTCAACGTGGCGAATGACAGCGGTGCCGGCATAATCGATTTTGTCAAAGGTGTACATTCTGGCGACTACAACCATGATGGATTTGTAGACCTGTTTATTTCCACGCACAATTATCGTAGCTACCTCCTGAAGAATAACGGGATGACTAATGGCCAGCTGAGTTTTACTGACGTGTCGAAAGAATCGGGATTTGGTGCACAGAAAAGCAAGACCTTTGCAACATGGTTCTGGGATTATGACAACGATGGATGGCTCGACATTTTCATTTCCACGTATGAATTCGAAAAGTCGTTGGGATATTACGAAGCTGCACAACTCCTCAATATGCCGGTGTCACCACAAACCCATATGAAGCACTATCACAACAATGGCGATGGTACTTTCACGAGCGTGGCAGAAGAACTCGGGCTGGGAGTTACCGCCAACGCCATGGGTGCAAATTTTGGCGATGTGAATCACGATGGCTTTCTGGATTTTTACCTCGGCACGGGAAATCCGGATTCAAAATCGATTGTTCCTAACCGCATGTACCTCAATCAGGAAGGAAAATCGTTTGTCGACATAACTTCAGTAGCGCGAGTCGGAAATCTTCAAAAGGGTCATGGCGTTACGTTCGGTGATATCGACAACGATGGCGATGAAGATATCTATCTCGAAATAGGCGGATCATTCAAGGGCGACAGCTATCAAAGTGCACTGTATGTGAATTCGGAAAATGAAAATAACTGGATCGGTTTATCATTGGTCGGAACGAGTTCGAACCGTATGGGTATTGGAGCAAAAATTACCGTGACTGTCGATGAAAATGGTCATGAAAGAAAGATCTATCGCGACATGAACGCGGGCGGAAGTTTTGGAGGCTCGAGCCTTCGCTTTCAGATCGGAATTGGAAAAGCGTCTGTCGTAAAAAAAATGGAGATCAAATGGCCTTCGTCCGCGCCACTGCAAATTTTCGAGAATGTACCCGCCAATAAATTTTATAAAGTGCATGAAGGCGATGACAAACTTCGCCTGATGGAGCTGAAAAAATTGACGCTAACTGCGAGACCCGGAATCTGATTCATTAACTTCGCGTAGGGAAAATCAGTATTCCATGCACGAATCTCTCCTGCTCAGCCTTGGCCTCATTCTCATTGTGCTCATGTTGGTGATGCTGGGCGAAAAACTCCGCATCTCCTACCCGATCTTTCTCGTCATTGCGGGGCTCGCCATCAGTTTTATTCCCGGACTTCCTTCGCTGGAGATCGATCCTGAATTGATCTTTTTGATCTTTCTGCCTCCGCTACTGTACGAAGCCGCCTGGAGCATGTCGTGGAAAGATTTCTGGCGATGGCGTAGACTCATATCCGTGTTTGCTTTTGGATTGGTGGTTTTCACCTCCGGTATCGTAGCGATTGTTTCTCATGTCATGATTCCCGATTTCACGCTCGCATTGGGGTTTGTTCTCGGAGGGATCATCTCTCCCCCTGACGCGGTCGCGGCCACTTCTGTGCTCAAAGGCGTCAAAGTTCCGAAACGTGTGATCGCGATCCTCGAGGGCGAAAGTCTTGTTAACGATGCAGCCAGCTTGATCGTGTTTCGGTTCGCGATTGCCGCGGTGATGACAGGAACATTTGTATTTCATGTCGCTGCAATGAACTTCGTGCTTGTGACAGTCGCGGGTGTTGGCGTAGGAATACTGGTTGCGCTCGGAATATATTCCATTCATCGATGGCTACCCACATCGCCCAACATCGATACGGCCCTCACACTGATCGCGCCCTACCTCATGTATCTCGCAGCAGAAGAATTTCATGTGTCAGGCGTGATGGCTGTTGTCAGCGGTGGACTTTTTATTTCTTATCGAAGCCATCGTATTTTCAGTCACACTACACGTTTGCAGGCAAACGGAATGTGGACTACAGTGAGCTTCATTCTCAACGGCCTTGTTTTCATCCTCATCGGTCTCGAGTTGCCAACCGTGATCGAGGGACTCGGTGATTATTCGCTTGGACAGGCGCTGGGTTACGCGCTGGTCATTTCGATAGCCATTATCATTACACGCCTCGCGTTTTGTGAATTTGCTGCTGTGTTTACGGTATTTATCAGCAGATACATTACGACCGCTGATAGCAGACCTGGCTGGAAAGGCCCGATCATTATTGGTTGGGCAGGCATGCGAGGTGTTGTGTCGCTGGCATCCGCGTTATCTATTCCTCTCTTGTTGACATCGGGCAACGCTTTCCCGCAAAGGAACCTGATCCTCTTTATCACATTCGTGGTGATCATTGTTACGCTTGTCATTCAGGGCCTGACATTGCCATTGGTGATCCGTTTGACGAAATATGAAGACCCCGATAGTCATCGTCCGGAACTCGATCAGGAGCTTGAACTCAAGATGAAGCTCAGCAAGGTAGCGCTCAAAACGATGGATGAGCGATTTACCGAACACGAAGCAAAAAATTCAATGATCAAAGACCTTCGCGACCAAATTGAAAAAACTTCCATTCTCAAGGAGCAACTACTCAACAGCCCCAATACCGGCCAACGTGATGAAGCCAAGGACTTCATCCGCGTCTATATGGAATTGATCGAGGCGCAACGTGGGGAATTGCTCGAGCTCCGAAAACACCCGCAATACGATCACGATGTTATCCGCAACATGGAAGCCCAGCTTGATCTTGAAGAAGAAAAACTTCGCCTTCAGCTGAACACCCACTGAGAAACTATCGATTTAAATAAATCACAAGATTGTTCACAAGGGTTTGCAAAGCGTTGCGTGTGGCTTCATCAGTCACTTGCCCGTTAGAGACTTTGGATCGGATGAATGAGACCACAAGATCTCCGCCTTGAGGGATCTTTGCTGAAATAGCCTGAAGCACGAGCAACAAAGCAGCGTGACCTTTCTCGCCCTGACTCGAAGCCGTTACAACGGCAACGGGTTTGTCGACAAGATCGCTGGTACCCACCGTCCAATCAAGTGCATTTTTGAGAGAACCCGGTATTCCAAATGCATACTCTGGTGTGCAAATCAAGATCGCATCCGCCAGGCGAATCTTATCACGAAACTGTTGAACTGCTGGAGGAGAATCAACAGGGTCATTGAAGTGGGGAAGCACCCCGATGCCATCGAACAACTCAAACTGCACATCAGCCGGAAAAGTGTCAGCCATGAATTTCATGATGACGTTGCTCGAAGAACTTGCCCGAAGGCTTCCTGGAATACCCAGAATTGAAATTTTTCTAGACATGAGAGATTGGTGATCCTCCTCAACAAGAAGTGAATTGCCGTAGTTCCCCCGACCTCGCGATCACGAACGATTCATATCAAAGTTGATCATCCATTGCACACCGAACTTGTCTATGAGCATGCCGAAGAACGCACCCCAGAAAGCCTTCTCGAGCGGCATCGTAACTTTCCCTCCGGCGACAACGCTTTGAATATCCTGTCGGCCTCAGCCTGGCTGTCGGGGCTTATCGCGAGATGCGAGTTGTTACCGGTGTTAAGCTTGTGTCCCATGGAAGGAAGGATATCGCTCCCCATAAGATCGGTGTTCCCGATCGGGAGACTGACGTGCATGATGCGATTGCGTTCATTCGCGGGAAGCTTGTCAGCAAACGGTGTTTCACTATTTCTTTGAACAACGCTAAACTCACCACCGAAAACGGATTTGTAAAAATTGAAAGCCTCTTCAGTCTGGCCGTCAAAGTTGAGATACATGCTGATCCTGATCATATATACTATAGAGTTAAATTGATTTCATGCAAAATTACAGTAGTGTTCCCAATAACCTAAGGTGCATATACGGCATTCGGTGGGGTTGATTGCGACAATCCTAAGTCGTAGATTTGGAATATCAGATCATTAAAATAACCGGTGATGAAACACATATCGATCCTTGTACCTCGTGGTGCAGCGGCTTTAAGTTGCATTGAAGGTCCTTATACGTTGTTCACAAAAACCAACGACTTTCTTGCGGCAATGGGCAAGCCAGCATTGTTTGAAGTTCAGCTCGTAGGCATGACAAAAGACGTACAACGCTACGATCGTTTTTTCCAGGTGACACCCGATATCACCATCAAAGACAAATTCAAAACAGATCTCATCATCATCCCCGCTGTGAATGGTGAATGGACAACCGTGATCGAAATGAACAAGGAATTTTTTCCGTGGGTAGTGCAGCAACATCGCCAGGGCGCAGAAGTGGCAAGCTTGTGCGTTGGCGCGTTTCTGCTTGCTGCCACCGGATTGATGGACGGAAAAAAGTGTGCAACGCATTGGCTATCCGCAACAGACTTCAGTAAGATCTTTCCCGATGTTGAAATGGTGTCGGATAAGATCATCACAGAGGAAAACGGAATTTACTCCAGCGGTGGAGCGAACTCGTTCTGGAATTTACTGCTCTACCTGATGGAGAAATATACGGATCGCGAGATGGCGATACTTTGTTCGAAATATTATGCGATAGAGATCGATCGTGAAAGCCAATCGCCATTTATCATGTTCAAAGGCCAGCGCGACCACCAGGACGAATCGGTGAAGAAAGCGCAGGAGTTCATCGAGCAGAATTTTCAAAAGAAGATCACAGTCGATCAACTCTCCGATATGTTTGCGATGGGAAGAAGGAGCCTCGAACGCAGATTCAAAAAAGCGACTTCGAACACCGTATCGGAATATATTCAGCGCGTAAAGATCGAGGCCGCCAAGAAATCCTTTGAGACCAGCCGCAAGAATGTGGATGAGATCATGGATGAAGTCGGCTATTCGGATACCAAAGCATTCCGCACGATCTTCAAACGCACAACCGGACTTTCGCCTGTCGAGTACCGCAACAAATACAATCGCGAGTCGGTACGCATGAACTAGTGCCGTGTAACCGATCGTTCATTCGACATTGCCACCATAATGCTATCGGCCATGTCAAGATGTTCCTGGATGTGCGGCAGATACTTTTTCGCATAGTCGCGAACGTCTCCCCGGTCTGCATTCGCTGATTTATTTTTAAACTCCGTCACAGCCACTTGATGATCGTTCACCTGTGAGGCGAGGTACGCAGAATCGAACGAATAACCGGACAAACCCGTTAAAGTTGTTTTCATTGCCTGGTGGGCTGAGTCAAGCTCCGTTGGCCATTGGGTTAACTTGTAGTGGTCTCCGAGGTCCTTCAGGTCCGCCTGGGCTTGTGTGTGTTCGGTGATCATGTGCTGTGCAAAGTCACGAACGCGCTGGTCGCTCGCGTTTGAGTTTGCAAGAGTCGCAAAGTCTATCTCCGTAAAGTTCGTCTTAGCGGCAAAATCAATAAACGCCCGATCAGAAGTGGAAATCGATTTGTTATCATCGTCATCATCACAAGAGAAGTTGGCAATTGCAGCAACGGCACACCATACGGCCAGAAAGAATTTTGTTTTCATACCATTAAAATTTTTCTGGCTTTTGGCAAGTAAAAACATTCCAGGCATGATAGGCAATGCTTTCCTGACTGAGCAATGAATTTCTTTCCCACATCATTGCTTTTTTTTCGCGAGGGTGCGGCCATAATCTTCGGAATGGATTTTTTACGCGAAGGGAACAATGCGCGGTTTCAAAACGATATCTCTGCTGCAGGGCGCATATTATTTCATCACTGGAATCTGGCCAATAATTGACATCAGGTCCTTCATGGCCGTCACGGGGCCGAAAACAGATCTGTGGCTCGTTCAAACTGTTGGCATATTGCTGTTGCCGATAGGCTGTGCGTTGTTGATGCAGGCGTTATCAAAGCAACACAGCATAGCAGCGATCTCCCTCGGCATGGGTTGCTCGATTGCCTTAGCGGCTGTCGATTTCTATTTTACAGAACGTGGAGACATCCGCCCGATCTACCGCCTCGATGGTGTATTACAAGTTATTCTTCTTATCGGTTGGGTTGTCATTTTATCGTTCATCATCGCACGAAAACAATTGCAATGACGCACCGGAATTACAAATGGCACGGTTATTAAAAACCTCATTGGAAAAAAATATGAAAAAAGTAATTCTAACAATAGCAGGTTCTGTGTGTTTTGGCATCGCTGCCTTACACGCACAGCAGGTAGACTCAACCGGCAATCAGCAAAATCAGTCTGACCAATACAAGCGCGAACCGAGGTATCAAAATCAAAATCGAACCAACGATTCGTTATCACAAGATTCAACGGTGCACTACAATAGCGGACAATTAGGAAACGATTCAACAAGCAATCCTACTACCGGCCAAACTGGCCAGGGTTATCAATATGACACCACGGCCACACAACCGAGGAGAGATTCAACCCATAGTCCGCTGAAGCCAAGGCAAGAAAAATAAATGCAACAAGGGGAGCGATACAACGCTCCTTCCTTTATTAACGCTCCTTATTATAGAATTGTCGTGTTTTACCCTTTCCAATGTCGCTATCGGGTACACATTTTCATTGCCGTCACTTGTATGTTTATGGCGCAAGCGGATAAAACACCAGAACATGCTCATGCTGCTCCGCGATGTAAAACTGAGTACATATATTAAAAAGTCTGATGGAAACTACTGTAATCAACGAACCGGTCGAAGTATTTTACATCGAAGCCGCATCGTTTCCCGATGGAATCGCGGCAGCGCAAGAAAAAATTCATCTGGTCGCAAAGTCCGATTGGCCAAGGAAGTACTTTGGGATCTCGCGCCCTGAACCTGACGGTGTCATTCACTACAAGGCCGCAGCTACTGAAGTGAAACCCGGAGAACTTTCGGCACATGGATTGAAATCCTTCGTCATTCCGAAAGGAGAATATTTATCCATTACAATAAAGGATTTCAAGACAG
>CBHROW010000128.1:0-14200 GCA_966080355.1 uncultured Chryseosolibacter sp. | reverse complement strand
CGGGTGATATAGCATTTGAACGTGGAAAAGTTGAAGCGGTGGTGTATCTCGCAGGCGGGCGAATCCGAAACGCGGATGATCTCACACTAACGCGATCAGGAAAAAAATATACCGCCACCATTCAAACCGACACCATACATTCATTTGTCCAGTTTGGATTTTATGTGAATGATAAGTGGGACAACAATTACAACAACGGATACTATGCGCAACTCCATCAAGGGAATAAACTGAAACGCGGTAGCAATTTTCAACTGGCGTTATTCTACGAAGTTTATGGAAGTGAAACCAAAGTCGAGAAGAACTCCCAGAAAGCACTTGAGTCGATAAACAAAGAATTCGAAAGCTACCCGGATAGTCGCAGAATTTATGCTGGGATGTACTATCGCTTGTTGGCCGCCAATAATAAGCCAGACGTAACGAGCCTGATCCAGAAGGATATTGAAAGCCTGATGAAAGACGGACTCTTGACCGATAGAGATTATACATATGCATCGCAGCTTTACAGTGCCGCCAAACTCCCGAACCAGGCCAAACTGATGGATAAACTCTTGCTGGAGAAATTTCCCGACAGCGACCATGTTCCCTACCTCATCGCTTCCTCTTACTTCGAGACAAATGACGAAGCAAAAAAAGATCAGATCATTGACATCATCGAAAAGAAAATAGGTACGACACCGACCTGGGACAACTACAAGCACTTTGTCGAAAACCACAAGGTCCACAAAATGGCAGCGATGGCTCGAAACAAAGATTGGGACACATATAAAAAGATGACGGCAGAGATCAAAACACAGAGTAGGATTGCTTCTGTTTACAATGGTCTAGCCTGGGACCTTCAGGAAAAAAATACAGACCTCGAGTTTGCTGCGGAGATCTCGAAATGGGCGACCGATTTTGCAAAGAAGGAAATTGCTAATCCCACTGAGGAGCGACCGGCATACATGACTGCGAAGGGATGGCAGAAGTCAAGAGAAACCGACTATGCGATGTATGCTGATACCTACGCAAGGGTGTTGTACCGCCTCGGAGAATACCAGAAGGGGTTTGATCTCAGCAAGAGCCTGGCAATCGGTTACTACAAGGGAGAAGATGCGGCCCAAAACGAAACCTACGCTCTGCTTGCTGAAAAAGTGTTGCCTCGCAAAGATCTAAAAGCGCAGCTAGAGCAATTCGTAAAAACGGACAGGACAGGTACTGGCGTCACGGAAGTTCTCAAGAGAATTTATGTCGATGAGAAAAAATCAGAAATAGGTTTTGAAGACTACATCGCGGCACTAGGGAAAGAGGTGTATATGAAGATGCTCGAAGACCTAAGAAAGTCCATGCAGAATGAGACATCGCCTGATTTTGCACTTAAGAATTTGAACGGCCAGAAAGTTGACATCAAGGAACTGAAAGGAAAAATTGTTGTCATCGACTTCTGGGCTACCTGGTGTGGACCATGCAAAGCTTCGTTTCCTGCCATGCAAAAAATGATGGAGAAATATAAAGACAATACGGATGTGAAATTCCTTTTTGTAGACACGTGGGAGCGCGGTGACAACAAAGAACAGAATGCTGCTGATTTCATTACCTCCAACAAATACGCCTTTGATGTGCTGATGGATAACGACAGCAAAGTGGCAGAACAATTTAAAGTTGATGGAATTCCTGCAAAGTTTGTGATCGACAAAGAAGGCAAGATCAGATTCAAGTCTGTGGGCTATGGCAGTGAAGAAAAACTAATTTCAGAACTCGCTGCGATGATCGAGATGGCGGGAGGTGTGGTGGGCGCTGGGGGTTGAGTGCCAGGGAGCTGAAAGCTAGGCGTTCGGGTGCCGGAAAGCCGGAGCAAGGATGCCGGTGAGTCGGAGCAAAAAAAGAGCGGAGCCTTCGGCCTGAGAGACTCCGCTACAACTTAATTAAGCCACTTTTTACCTATAGACCGAGTTGAAACTTTTGCTTTCTCGTTAAACATCCGAGCAAAAATGGGCTGCGTTCGGCAACCCATTTAGCTCAGAGAGACGGAAATAAAAACTCAAAAAACCTAAAACAATCCTCTTTATTCTCTTTAACCTTAACCGCCTACCACCACGTGGAAAGCAGGACTATACTGACAAGAATAAACAACAGGATAAATAACTTCCGCATTTAGCTCGTGGGGGTAAAAGCTTCTTAAAAGTACCGAGCAGCAACACGCGCAGCCATACCTCGGCTGTGGTATTTGCTATCCGTACTGGTGGGTATATCAGGTATTGGGAAGCTGGGTGCCAGGAACTGGAGCAGTTGCTGGGAAAAAACGCAATTGACACATAGCCAGTGAGTTGTACTTGTAAAAGGATTACAACCTTGTACCTAGCACCCAGAACCCCAGCGCCTAGCTCCCAGCCCTCACTCGCACTTTAAAGTTTCTGCGGGGTTTGTTTTAGATGCTCTGAGAGAATGGAAGGCGACTGTAAAAATACTGATGACCAATCCCGTCACTGCGCCCGAAGCGAAGATCCATACGTCAAGATCGGTACGATAGGCAAATCCCGACAGCCATTCCCGGCCAACATATAGCGATGCCGGAACTGCAAAAAACAGTGAGATAATGACGAGTCGAGTGAATTGCCTGTTGAGCATGATGACAATGTTTGCCGCAGTTGCACCGAGCACTTTACGAATGCCGATCTCTTTCGTTCGCTGCTCGGTGGTGTAAGCAGCGAGGCCGAACAGTCCAAGGCAAGAGATCACGATCGCTAAGCCGGTAAAAAACGCGATGGCTTTTCCGAAAACTTGTTCCTTCTCCAGAAGGTCGCCAAAATTTTCATCCATGAAATGATATTCCATAGGATCGTCTGAAATGCGGGTCCACAACGCTCGTGCTTTACCGAGAACTTCCGAGGCCCTGGATGATCTCAATTTGATGGCGAGTTGAGAAAATGTTACACCCTTCGACCTCTCGTTCCGCAGAATGATTGCCAGCGGTCCGATGGGGCTTCGCAGCGACTCCCAGTGAAAATCGTTCACCACGCCAATGATTGCCTGATGTTCATTGATCCGTTGACCGATAGGATCGTCTGAAATATTGAGTGCTTTAAGTGCGGCTTCATTAAAGATCACTGACGAACTGTCTGACGCGAGGTCTTTGTTGAAATTGCGTCCCTTCACCAACTTGATTCCCATTACGTTGAGAAAGTTTTCATCTGCAAAGTAAGTTTGAATGGTCAGCGCGTTTTTCATTTCCGGAGTGAAAAACGTGTTGAATGTCATCACTGCTTTGCTCCCTGGTTCTCCGCTATGAAGGGTTGCATCGAGCACATCCGGGCTTTGGAGCATTTCGTTGCGAAAGGCGATAGCGGCACCCGGTTTTGCCAGGTAGAGGTTCTCAACCGTAACAATATTCTTCTGGTCGAACCCGAGATCTTTTGTGGCAATGTAGTTCAACTGGCGAATGATGACCACCGTGCAAATGATAAGCGTGATCGAGATGGAAAACTGAAACACCACCAGCGCATTTCTGAAGCCGCCCGAGCCTGAAGTATGAACATTTCCTTTAAGCACTTTTGCGGGTTGAAAGCGTGTAAGGAACAAGGCGGGATAAATTCCTGACAGCAATCCGGTGATTACCGTAAATGCAAGAATACCCGCGAAACCGTAAACGCCTGACCACAAACTTACCGCAAGATTCTGTCCGGTGATCCAGAAGAATCCGAAGGCAAAAAGTTCGGCAAGGCCCAGTGCAATTACCATGGCCAAAGTACTCACGAGCATGGACTCAAGCAGGAATTGTCCGATGAGTTTGTTGCGGGTTGTTCCAAGCGATTTTCTAATTCCGATTTCCTTGGCCCTGCGCGTGGCCCTTGCAGTCGAGAGATTTACGAAGTTCACCACTGCCAGGGTGAGAATAAATATGGCGATGACCGCAAAGATGATCATGTAAGCCTCATTGCCACCAGGAGAAACTTCAAGAATCAATTTTGATTTGAGATAAATTTCTTTGAATGGTTGAATATAGAATTTGACAGAGTTTTCATCAGCCTTGTATTCTTCCAGCGACTTCCATCCTGAAGTTGGAAATACCCGCTTGGAGATCAGTCTGTCCATGGCATAGCTCAATGACTGCTGATCGAAATTTTCCTTGAGGAGAATATAGGTGTAGACCGAAGCTGATGTCCAGTAAATCTTTTTTTCACGATCAACCGGCATCGTTACCCAAACCTTCCCTTTAAGATGCGATGGCCGGTCATCATCCTTCACCACGGCTGTGATGTGATACGGAACACGCTGTTTACCCAACTCAATTGTTTTCCCGACAACTTCGTCAGTACCAAAATATTTCCGGGAAATCGATTCAGTGAGGATCGCACTATTCGATGCTTCAACTGCTTTGATCGGGTCGCCAACTTTAAATTCATAAGAAAAGACTTTGAAAAAAGACGAGTCGACATAATAAACTAGATCGGAAAATGTTCGGTCTTCAATGGTCAATTTTTCTTTCGCATCCTTGTCAAAAGAGGTAATGGCTTCGATGCCGTCATACTCTTGCGGAAGGAAAATACCCACGTTCTCCGTGCCTTTCGCGAAGTTTCCCATGTTGAAGAACGAGATGCCGATTCGATAGATCCTGTCAGCGTTTGCGAAATGCCTGTCGTGACTCCATTCACCGAACACGTAAAGAAAGATAGTCAGGCTGCATGCGAGCCCTACGGCAAGACCCGCGATGTTGATGAACGAGTAAGTGAACTGTCGGCTTAATGCACGGAAAGCGATGGTCAGGTAGTTCTTCAGCATAATTTGAAACAAGTTGGCAGTTGTTAAATCAGTGGGCAATTGACAATGAGCAATTGCCATTTGTGAAGCTGGATCAGCACGACACCAGGCTGTCGGTCTCCATGAGCTCCATACCTCATAATTTAAGCCACACGTTCCAAATGTGGTGCCATTTAGCTAAAGATATGATTATTAATTTATTATATAAAATTAAAGCCCGTCAAGTGTAATGTATTCGATACACATTGGAGTGCGAAAACGTTACAAAATACAAAAATGCATTTGACGAAAATATTGAATCATTAAAAGGAAAGAGTACCGCAAGGCTCGGCAGCTCCGCGTGAACGCTGAACCATTTCCCAAAGCCCGCTATGATCACTGACACTGGCCCAGGGCGATCCAGATGATGATGAAAATGAGTACGGTACCGAGACAGCCTCCGCCAAGCTTACTTGCTCCATAACCCGCAATGAGTGTTCTGAAAAAGTTGTTCATGGATCGAGTTTACATGCATGACAAAGCATGTGCCGCGACACGCTAAGCTTCGAGAATTCCTCGCCTGAGTCCGTGCGCACGACAGCGTTCGTTTGCAGTAGCTTCGAGTGTTTCGAGGTAGGATTTCGGTGGATAGTAAAAGATCTTGTAGAGTTTTCGATAGTGGTCAATCAATGATGGAAATTGTCGCTCGAGAAACTTCCGGTATAGCACCTTGCTATCTGCTGGCTGAGAACCAAACAAGGTCAACCCTCCTATCAAGATGTAATCTGCACCGTGATCTTTTCCGGCAACGATCAGCTCTTCCATTTTTTCTCGCGTGTCGGAAATAAAAGGTAAAAGCGGGATGCAATTCATGCCTACCATGAATCCTTCTTTTTTACAAGCAGCCATCGTTTTCAAACGCTCCTGTGGTGATGGTGCTCCTGGCTCGAGTGTTGCCGCGATCTCTTCATCGAGCGTTGAAAATGAAAATGAAAGAATTGCGCCTCGTTTCAGTTTGCCTCGAAGATCGTTAGCATGAATGGCAGTGTTGTCGATCTTTCTGAGCAGATCGAAGTCGCGCGTGATCATACCCGATTTTGTAATGATAAGCACAGGGAACTGATGTCTGGCTATGACTTCGAGAAAACTTCGGGTCAGTTTATATTTTTCTTCTGCTTTGATGTAGGGATCGGTGGCGGAAGCGAGCGCAATAATTCCGTGCTGATCCCTTTTCGAACGAAACTTCAACTGCCGATCGAGAATCTCCGCGCCATTGATCTTGGCCGAGAGTGTTTCCGTCATGTTCTCACCATATTTGCTTCCACGGATGTAACAGTATTGACAATTGAAGCTGCAGCCCTCGTAAGGGTTCAGCGTATATTCATCCAGAAACCAGCTATCGCGATTTTTCTTTTTGTTGAGGATCGATTTGACAATGATCTCTTTCATGTGTCGATCCAGCCTTTGCTGCGCTCCACAGCTTTCTTCCATCCGCGATACAACCGGTCGCGCACGGCAACATCCATCTGCGGTTTAAAACATTTCTGGACCTTGCGATTCTGCATGATGTCTTGTTTTTTCCAGAGCCCGATCTGGATCGCGGCAAGATAAGCGGCTCCCATTGCGGTCGATTCGATCACCTCGGGTCGTTCAACCTCAGCACCGAGAATATCGGCCTGGAATTGCATGAGCACATTGTTAGCACACGCTCCGCCATCCACCTTGAGGCTTGACAATTTGATTCCCGCATCTTCCTGCATGGCGTTGAGAATGTCTTTCGTTTGATAGGCGAGCGATTCAAGTGTTGCCTTAATGATATGGTCTTTCCCGGTGTCGCGTGTCAATCCGAAAATGGCACCGCGGGCATACATGTCCCAGTAAGGCGCACCAAGTCCTGCGAATGCGGGAACAACATAAACGTCATTCGAGCCCAGCGCTTTTGTGGCGAAATATTCTGAGTCCTTAGATTGATCGATCAGGTGCAGGCTGTCGCGAAGCCATTGCACTGCGGCACCCGCAATGAATACACTGCCTTCCAACGCATACTCGACTTTTCCTTCAAGTCCCCACGCGATGGTTGTGATCAGGCCACTCTTCGATTGCCTGATCGTGGAACCCGTGTTCATCAACATAAAGCAACCTGTTCCATACGTGTTCTTCGCCATCCCCGATTCAAAACACGCCTGACCAAAAAGTGCTGCCTGCTGATCTCCGGCAACACCGGTGATGGGGATCGCCTTTCCATCGAGTTGAAAATCTCCGAAATGGAACGCTGACGGTTTTACTTCAGGCAACATCGAGGCTGGAATATCAAGCGCGTTCAAAAGTTTCTCATCCCACTTCAATTCGCGAATGTTGAATATCATGGTTCGGGAAGCATTGGTATAATCGGTAACATGGCGCTTGCCTTCTGTCATATTCCAGATCAGCCAAGTGTCGATCGTTCCGAATGCCAGCTCTCCCCGATTTGCTCTATCGCGCGCTCCCTTTACATTGTCGAGGATCCATTTGATCTTTGTTGCTGAAAAATAAGAGTCTATCACAAGGCCCGTGTTATCTTTCACATATTGCTCGTGACCTTTCGCTTTGAGGTCTTCACAGATCGGGGCGGTTCGCTTGTCCTGCCAAACAATAGCGTTGTAAATGGGCTCACCGGTCTTCCGGTCCCACACCACAGTCGTCTCGCGCTGGTTTGTAATTCCGATAGCTGAAATTTCAGAAACAGTGACCTGGTGATCTTTCAAAACTTTCTGTAGCGTGCCAAGTTGCGTGTTGAGAATTTCTTTTGCATCGTGCTCAACCCGGCCTGGCAGCGGGAAGATCTGCCGAAACTCTTGCTGCGCGATCCCAACGATAGCTCCTTTTTCATCAAAGAGAACCGTACGGGAGCTTGTTGTACCCTGGTCTATTGCGAGGATGAATTTTCTTGCCATGATCAAAAGAGAATTTTAAAGAGCCATGATCCGAGCAATCCACCGATGACCGGACCGAGTACCGGGATCCAGCTATAATACCAGTCAGACGAACCCTTTCCTGAAATCGGCAAAATAAAATGGGCAAACCGGGGCGCCAGATCGCGTGCGGGGTTGATCGCGAACCCGGTGGTTCCTCCCAAACTAAATCCTATAGATACAATGAGCGCGCCAATGACAATCGGGTTGAGGCCATCGGCAAAATTATTCGCGCCAATAAAAAGAATAGCCAGCACCAGTATCATGGTAGCGATGATCTCGCTCAGCAAATTTGATCCTGTCGAACGAATAGCAGGGCCCGTGCAAAAGCATCCGAGCTTGCTCGCCTGACTTTCCGTCTGACTCCAATGGGGCAAATAGAAAAGCCAAACGAGAATCGCTCCGGCAAAGCCACCTGCGAACTGAGCGATGATATAACCGACAACCTGATCACCAGGGAAATCTCCATTGACAAAAAGTGCAATTGTAACTGCCGGGTTGAGGTGGGCGCCTGAGATGCGACCTACCGCATAAATGGCAAGCGTTACCGCAAGACCCCATGCCATCACAACGGGAACGAGACCTGCGCCCTCTCCTTTTGTTCCGCGGAGAGAGACGTTTGCAACAACACCATCACCCATGAGAACAAGTAATAGTGTACCGAGAAATTCAGCTAAGTAGGGAGACATGATTAAATTTTAAAATTCAAATTTTAAATTTCAAATTTTGAAGGGCAGGCGCGTGCTCACTTTATGCCTTATTTTCCCTGAAGTTTGTAGATGCGTTCGTTTCGGAAAGCAATAGCCACACCGTTGGTCCAGCCGAAGCCGTCCTGATTGGGATACTCACCGCCACCGGCAATGAGTGTTGTGTCCATCACGTTATACTTCTCCATCATTTTTCCGGTTGCACGATAAACGCGTTCATTCTGCCGAAGCCAGCGGTCACGCACTACGTCAGCAAGCTTGTCGATCTGGTAATTCTTCAGGCCTTTGTACGTCATCCATTGCAATGGAGCCCAGCCGTTAGGTGCATCCCACTGCTGATCGGTATCGGTGAGTGTAGTGACGAGACCGCCTTGCTGAAGAAACTCTTTCTCGATCACCTGCGATGCTTTTTCAGCGACATCTTTCTGCGCCATTTGAAAGAAGAGCGGGTAAATTCCCGCAAGCGATTTCACTCCCGTGCGCTCTCCTTTTACAAAGTCGTAGTCGAAGAAAAATCCTTTTTCGCCATCCCACGCAAATGTGAGCAGCGCGCGTCTACGCTGATCGGCCATGCGAACATACTTCTTCGCAGTTTCCTTATCGCCACGTAAAGTGTATCCTTTTGCAATCATCCGTTCGAGGTGTGCCATCAGGCAATTGAGGTCTACGGGAACAATATCGGTTGTGTGAATGGTGGCCAGCGTTTTTCCGTCAGCAAACCATCTGCTGCTAAAATCCCATCCTGATTCTGCCGCAGAGCGAATATCCTTATATAGTCTTGCCTCATGTTCCTTTTGCTTTTGACCCAGGGCATAGTCTTCCTTGAACGCCTCAGGCCTTGGCGAATTCCCTTTATCAAAATACCGGTTCATGATCGTGCCGTCCGTGAGCATCACCACATGTTGAACAGCATCGCCCGGCTTCTTCACAGAATCGATTCCATTCATCCAGAAATTATGTTCTTTGACCATGGCATCGAGGTAATGTTCCGCGGCAAGCGTATCATATTCTTCCAGTTCTTTTACGATCATAGAAAAGAAAGGGGGCTGCGACCGGGTGACGTAATAATTTCTGTTGCCATTGGGTATGAAACCAATCGTATCGATAAGATGCGCGAAATTCTTCACCATGTTCTGGATCAGGTCGTAGCGTTTTTGGGCTTTCAGTCCGAGGATAGTGAAATAGCTATCCCAATAATATATCTCGGAAAATCTTCCACCGGGCACAACGTAGTCGTAAGGCAGCGGTATCAAGGATGAACGTGGGTTCACATCATCTGCCTTGCGCGTGAGCACGGGCCAGAGTCGCGTAAGATGCTCCTCCATGGCAAGCGTGGTATCCGTAGCGAAGGTTGATTTAGGCCGAACCGGAGGATCGAAGTTCTTGTGAACGAACGCGACCAGGTCGAAGTCGGGCCGATCTTTCATCGCGTTATAATCCGCGAGAATGTCTTCCATGTTTCTATTGGGAACACAATCCACAAAGGTCTTCGAATCCGGATAAATGGCGGCAAGCTGAACGTCCTTGAAAAGATCGGAGCTGTAGAAATCAACTTTTCGCATCTCCGGTGAAGCGCACGAGATAACGAGGGCGGTTAAGATCAGCGCAGAAATTCTGTTCATTCGCTGGTGTGATTTGAATTGAACATGATGATAATTGTAAGCAATTAATTTATCAAATCCATGTGTCCCACAAGCCTAACGATCATACGGATATTTTGCCTCTAATTATATCGTTAAAACTTTGGTAATCAGACAATTAAGATATCAATAATTCATTCCCATCAGACGCTTTTTTAGCTCATCACATTTTTTTCTGACAACAAGAACTTTACGCTATCTTGAACTTTTGGCCTTGGCGTTTCATCGACAATACCGAATACCAAGCGAAGTCACACACACTTAATTTTAGACGAGCCATCATGACTGTTCGAAGATCCGCGATCGTTGCCATTTCTTTTTTCGCTTTCGCGTTGGGCTCTTTTCAAGCATGGGCGCAAGAACAACCGGATAACTGGAACATTCCCTGGATCACGGTTGGCGACTCACTCGATCTTGTTGAAGATGAGAATATCATTATCACGGGAAAAGTGACGAACATAGAAGGTTCTACTCCACTCGATCGCGCTTCCGTGTCTGTTGACGGGTTTAAGTACTTCGATTATACGGACAAAGACGGGCTGTTCGTTCTCGAGCTGCCCCCGGGTTCTTATCGCATCAAGATAAAACACGTAGGTATGATCCCGGTTTACATCAAGGCACGCCTGGTTTCCTCCGATGTTTTGAATGTTGAAATGAAAGAAGGCACGATCGAGCTCACCGAAGTGGTCATCTCATCTCGTCCGATCGATAGCAACATCAAAGCCTCGCTGTCAGGACTCACCAAGCTGAATATCCAGGAGATCAAAACACTGCCAACGCTGATGGGGGAAGTCGACATCATGAAAAGCCTGCAGCTGATGCCGGGAGTCACCAGTGTCGGAGAAGGTGCCACGGGAATAAATGTTCGCGGTGGAAGAGTTGACCAAAATCTCGTGCTGCTGAATGATGTTCCCATTTTCAACACATCTCACGCGCTCGGATTTGTTTCCGCGTTCAACCAGGATATCATTCGCGACTTCAGCTTATACAAAGGCAATGTTCCTTCAAACTTTGGAGGACGTGCTTCGTCAGTGCTCGAGATCAACACGCGAAGAGGAGATTTTGACAAATGGAAATTCCAGGGAGGTATCGGACCTCTCTCAGGAAGATTGACAGCGGAAGGGCCGATAAAAAAGGATAAAACATCATTGCTTGTTTCAGGCCGCTCGTCATATGTCGATTGGATCCTGAAACGCCTGAACGATCCGAACGTCAATCGCAGCTCGGCAACTTTCGGAGATGCTTTTGTCGCCTTGAGCCAACGCTTCGGACTTCACAGTACGGCCGATGTTTCATATTATTCAAGCAAAGACAAATTCAGATTTGCCGACCAGTTCGCTTACCAATGGAGCAACAACTTATTAAATGCCAAATGGCAGGGCTACAATGATCGAAAGGCCTCTCCGATCGTCTCGCTTTCGTACGGGAATTTCAAGAACACGCTGATCGATCCCTCTGGCGTTGAAGCATCACAGCTGACAAATACCCTCAATTATTTCCAGGTGAAACCCAGCCTGCAATACGAGCCCAACGACAAGCATCAGGCTGTGGCTGGTTTTGAATCGATCGTTTATTCCCCCAGGCCTGAGCAAAAGGCCGGATACAACAACAACCTTGCAGTAGCTGATCAGCGCGTACAAAAGAATCACGGAATTGAATTCGCGTTGTTTGCCAACGACAATTTCGAGTTGTCGGAAAAAATTGCCCTTACCGCAGGGTTGCGATATTCCATTTACTCACACGTTGGCCTGGATACCGTTTTCAGATACATGGAGGGAGAACCGCGGACGACAGCGTCAATCATCGATACGACTTATTACCGAAATCGCGAGTCGATCAAAACCTATCAGGGATTCGAGCCGCGCATTTCGGCAAGGATCAGCCTGGGCAAAACGCAATCGATCAAGGTCAGCTACAACCGGATGCGTCAATACATTCACCTGATCTCTAACACTGCGTCACCTACCCCGATCGATATCTGGCAAGTAGCTAATGAATATCTTCCTCCTCAGATCGCTGATAATTATTCGATCGGATATTTTCAAAATCTGAAGAATAACCTGTGGGAAACTTCTTTGGAGTTCTTTGTGAAAGACATGAGGAATCTCGTTGAGTATAAGAACTTCCCTCAACTGTACCTGAACAGACACATCGAAACCGAGCTTCTGTCAGGGGTCGGTCATGCGTATGGTGGTGAAGCGTACATCCGCAAGTTGAAAGGAAATCTGACGGGCTGGGTTTCCTACACCTACTCGCAGACTCAATCGAAAGTGGCATCTTCGTTTTCTTCGGAATCGATCAATGACGGGAAGTGGTTTCCATCGAACTATAACAAACCGCACAATTTCAATCTGGTGCTCAACACCAAAATCCAGAACAACGGGGCATTCTCATTGACGTTCTCATATGCCACGGGCCGGCCGTTTACTGCTGTCGAATCGAGCTATATCGATCAGGGAACTGTGGTACCGATCTATTCCGACCGAAACAAATACAAAGTGCCGGACTATATCCGGATGGACATCTCGCTCACGATTGGAAACATTATCAACAAGTACGAGGACAGCCTTGTATTTTCGCTCTATAATTTTCTCGGACGCGACAACGCGTATTCTGTTTTCTATCAACGGCCCGGCAGTAACTTTTTTATACCGAAGCCTTATAAGCTCGCTGTTATCGGAATTATTCTGCCATCGCTCAGTTATAACTTCAAATTCTAACGATGTTGAAAGGTGGAAAAGTGATGCGGGCAAAACTTATCGTACAGGTGACTACAACCTTGCTGCTGGCGAGTTGTTTGACACCCGTGGATATCGATGTCGAAAGCATCGGAGGGAGAATCGTGATCGCGGGACAGGTTAGCTCAGTTGCAGAACGAAGTAAGATCGAGATCGGTATCACATCAGATGCAAACCGCTTACCTGAACCAGTCTCAAATGCTATTGTTGAGCTCTATGACGACCTTGGAAATGTATTTGAATATCACGAAGTGCCCGAAGAACCCGGGCAATACATCTTACATGACGTTGGAATGCCAGGAAGAAAATATCACGTAGAAGTTACTTTGAGCGGCAAGCGTTATCGTTCGGCCGATGAGAAGATGCCGTCAGCTGTTGGTGTTGATTCAGCATATGTTAAGCTCACCAATGAACAAGTTCGTGGTGCATCGGGTGAGGTATCATTAAGGTGGATGGCGCATATACGGGCGTCAAGCCAATTGCCTCAGACCGAGGAGCCGCTTTATATCAAGTGGAGTCCTGAAGAGACGTTTATCATTGTGCCTACCGATGAGCCCGATCCTTTCGCGCTCGTTCCACCGAATTGCTATGTTACACAAAACGTAGATCCGCAAAACATCACACTTTTTGACGGCTCAACTTTGAAAACGCAAAAGGTGCCGGATCAGGTCCTGGCAACAAGACTGATCGATCAATCCTTTCACGTTCGTCATTACTTCACGGTTTTTCAGTCATCGATCTCACACAACGCGTTCGAGTATTGGAGAAAGGTGAACATTGTTGCCAACCAGGTAGGATCGATATTCGACTCACCGCCAGCAGAAGTTCGCGGGAACATGGTGAACATCAATAATGAGGATGAAGTTGTTCAGGGTTATTTTCAAGCTGTGAATGAAACCTGGCAACGATTCTTTGTGGTGCGGGAAGATCTGCCGTTGGAATTACCTGTCTACTGCGAGTGGCGTGGTTGGGATGTCAACTATGCAAGCGAATGTGTCGATTGCATCACTGCTCGTAACAGCAGCTATAAAGTTCCTGACTGGTGGCCAAGATAAAATGAAAACGATTTCACATTTTTTTACAATGAAGTTTCAAGCATTGATCCGATTGATGGCTAAGGTGTTGCTCTCTGTTGTTTTCGGAAGCTGTCTGAGTCCTATAGATATACAAGTTGATAATATCGGAGGCCGGGTTGTGATCACCGGCCAGATCAGTTCACTTGATGGAAGAAGTGTTGTGCAGGTCGGCACTACGGCAAAGAACGAGCGACTGCCTATTCCTTACTCGGGCGCTTTGGTAGAAGTATCAGACGATGCTGGCAATGTTTTCACTTACCAGGAAATGCCCGATAAACCCGGATATTATTCACTCAATCTCCGTGGCAGACCTGGCTTTTCATACACCCTCCAGGTTGCTATGGAAGGAAAGACTTATCAATCAACGATAGA
>CBHROW010000127.1:0-14211 GCA_966080355.1 uncultured Chryseosolibacter sp. | reverse complement strand
AACTCGCACATTTCTTCTTCCACCTTCTCCCAAACCTGCTCTTTCTTTTCCCAGTCGAAGCCCACACCTCGTGCTTTATCCTGCACGCGGATGGCTTTCACCAGGGCGGGCAAAGATTTTGGCACGCCTTCCAGAACCGATCTGTTTCCGGTTTTTAACTTGATTTTTTCCCAATTCGCTTTCACGGTCTGCTCATCATTGGCAATCACATCTCCATAAATATGCGGATGACGCTCGACCAATTTGTCACAGATCGCGTGAAGTACATCGGCAACATCGAAAGCTTTCTTCTCAGCCGCAATCCGTGAGTAAAAAACCATATGCAACATCAGATCGCCCAGCTCTTTTTTTATTTCCGTAAGGTTGCCTTCGAGGATGGAATCGGAGAGTTCATAAGTTTCTTCGATGGTCAGATGCCGAAGCGACTCCAATGTTTGCTTTTTATCCCACGGACAATTCTCGCGAAGCTCGTCCATGATCGTAAGAAGGCGGTCGAATGCTTCAAGTTTTTCTTTTCTGCGGAGGTCCGGTGTGGAAGTAACTTTTGCCATATCGCAAGGTAAACAAATTCAAAGTGCATTTTAACCGCTCGACAAGAGTCACCTCGATCGTTCGCGAAGAAACGCAGAATTTAAATCGTGGAACTGTATTTTGTCCATCGAGGCACTTCCTGCGAAGTTTCCGGTGAACTGGCTTTCTGCCTTTGCTTTCTGCTTTCAGCTTGCATGATTCGCCCTTTGCCATTTAGACCAACAACTTTAACTTTGCCCACTCAAATTCGAAAACGTGGCCCTAATCAAATCAATTTCAGGTATTCGTGGAACGATCGGTGGTGGCACTGGCGACAACCTTACACCGCTTGACGTAGTGAAATTCGCAGCTGCCTACGGAACCTGGATCAAAAAGAGAAATTCTTCAGCAAAAGTTATCATTGGCCGTGACGCGCGGTTGTCCGGTGAAATGGTGAATAGCCTGGTTTGTTCCACACTGCAGGGACTTGGAATTGACGTGATCGACCTTGGTCTGTCCACAACACCGACTGTTGAGATGGCCGTTGTTTGGGAAAAAGCCGATGGGGGGATCATCCTGACGGCAAGTCATAATCCGATCCAATGGAACGCTTTGAAACTGCTGAATGAAAAAGGCGAGTTTATTTCCGGTGACGATGGCCAGCAAGTGTTGACCCTGGCTGAAAATGAAGATTTCGACTTCGCACAGGTCACGAAGCTCGGCCACTATCAAAAGAAAGAAGGCTACATCGCGAAACATGTTGAGGAGATTCTTAAGCTTCCCCTGGTTGATGTAAACGCAGTGAAGGCTAAGGGATTTCGTGTGGTTGTCGATGCCGTGAATAGCACAGGGGGAATTGCCGTTCCGAAATTGCTGAGTGCGATGGGTGTTACGGTGAAAGAACTTTACTGTGAGCCCACAGGACATTTTCCGCATAACCCTGAACCGTTGCCGGAGCATCTCACTGACATAGCACGCGAAATCGTGAAAGGAAAATACGATCTCGGAATCGTAGTTGATCCGGATGTCGATCGTCTTGCTCTGGTTTGTGAAGATGGAACGCCTTTCGGTGAAGAGTATACGCTGGTCGCAGTGGCCGATTATGTGTTGAATAATGGAAAGAAAAAAAATGGCAACACGGTTTCAAACTTGTCGAGCACACGCGCGCTTCAAGATGTCACTGAAAAGGCAGGAGGAAAATACGCAGCCTCTGCGGTGGGTGAAGTTCACGTGGTTACGATGATGAAGAACACCGAGGCAGTCATTGGCGGTGAAGGCAATGGTGGGATCATCTATCCCGACTTGCATTATGGTCGTGATGCATTGGTTGGAATCGCGTTGTTTCTCACGCACCTGGCCAAATCGAATACATCTGCGCTGAAATTACGGATGAAATACCCGAACTATTTCATTTCGAAGAACAAGATCGAACTGACCCGCGACATCAATGTTGATAAGATCCTCGAAAATGTAAAAAAGAAGTACAAAAATCAGCCGATCAATACGGTAGATGGCGTGCGCATCGAGTTTGATAAGGAATGGGTACATCTTCGCAAGTCAAACACGGAGCCTATCATTCGCATCTATGCAGAGTCTGACCTTGAAACGAAGGCAGATAACCTTGCCAAGAAGATCATAACCGATATTAAAGAGATTATTGCTGAAAAACTTCGGGCCTGAGGAAACATGCAGGAACCTGGAGCCGGGATGCCGGTTACCGGGAAAGGTCAGGAATTAAAAAAGAAAACTAAGTGTTAACTTTGTTCACTATTTGTATTGACAGACATGAGAGTTTACCTGGATAACGCTGCAACGACACCACTCGACCCAGAGGTATTTGAGACGATGAAACCGTTTATGATGGAGGATTTTGGCAATCCGTCATCGACCCATTCGCATGGCAGGAAGGTTCGCGCGGCTATTGAGTCGGCCCGTAAAAAAGTGGCTGAGCTTTTGAACTGCACGCCAGGCGAGATTATTTTCACCTCAGGTGGAACAGAGGCAGACAATACCATCATTCGTAGTGCAGTTGCCACTTACGATTTCAAGCACATTATCTCTTCACCGATAGAGCACCATGCGGTTACCCATACCGTTGAACTTATGGAAAAGAGCGGCATTCATACGCATATGGTTCGCCTGGATGAAAAAGGTCACGTTGATACAACTCACCTTGAAGAGCTGTTGAAAAAATATCCTTCAGCGCTGGTCTCTTTGATGCACGCCAACAACGAGATCGGCAACTTGCTCGATCTTCAATATGTAGGCGATCTTTGCGCACAATACAACGCGTTCTTTCATTCGGATACTGTGCAGACTGTCGGTCACTATAAGCACGACATGAAAACTCTTCAGGTTTGTGGGATGAATGCCGCAGCGCATAAATTCCACGGGCCTAAAGGGATCGGGTTCATGTTCATCCGCAAAGACAAAAAAATTCACGCGTTCATTCACGGTGGTGCCCAGGAAAGAAACATGCGCGGAGGAACTGAAAACGTGTATGGTATCATCGGGCTGGCGAAAGCGCTTGAAATTGCTTATCGCGAAATGGATGAGCATATCACTTATGTTCAAGGACTGAAAGCGCGAATGATCGAGAAATTGAAAGAACAGATCCCTGGTGTTCGATTCAATGGCGATTCTGATAATCTCAAGAAAAGTCTTTATACCGTTCTCAATGTTAGCCTTCCTGAATCTGACGAAGGCGACATGTTGCTGTTCAACCTCGACCTGCAGGGAATTTCTGCATCGGGCGGAAGTGCTTGTTCAAGTGGTGCCACAACCGGCTCACACGTGCTCGGTGCGCTTTACCCTGAATCGAAAAGAGGTGCAGTTCGTTTTTCATTCAGCAAATACAACAAGCCGGAAGAGATCGATTTCGCGGTGAGTAAGCTGGCGGAGTTTTATAAAGTACCGGTTTGAAGTTTGTGGTTGCTGATGTGGGCTTAACTGCAAACTACAAACCATAACCACAAACTTGATCTACGAAACAATACCATCGTAAGTCTTTACGAACAATTTCATCTCATCCGCGGTGCCGATGCTCACACGTAGCCATTGCATTCCCTTGTAATCCCAAACGCGCACGGCAATTCCCTGTTCGGCAAGCTTGTTGAGTTTGCCTTGTGCGTCCGTTTTGGCATCGAACATTATAAAATTTGTGTGCGACTTTCCGTAGAAGTAGCCTTTCTTGTCGAGATAGTCGGTGAGAATTTTTCGGGCTTCGGCATTTTTTGCACGTGTCATCGCCATAAATTCATTGTCGCCCAGGCTGGCTTTTGCGGCAGCGATGCCGAGTTGGTTGGTTGGAATTCCGGGTTGTGTGCGCTGGATCTTTCGAATGATATCTGGTTTTGCGATGATATATCCGAGGCGCAGGCCCGCTAATCCGTAAATTTTTGAGAACGTTCGCGACACGATCACGTTGCTTCCATTCTTCACAAGATCAAGCATAGACATTTGCTGTGCCGGCTCGAGAAATTCCAGGTAAGCTTCATCGACAAACACCGGCACTTTTTTTGAAACGTCTTCGCAAAATCCTTTCACAACCTTAGGATCAACAAGTGTTCCAGTCGGGTTGTTCGGATTGCAAATGAAAACGATTCGCGTATCGCCTTTGATCTCTTTTGCCACGGCTTCGTAATCATACTCGAGTTTTTCGTTTACGTTTACTTTGTCCCACGTGGCCTTGAAAACTTCCGCGTAAGCCATCAACATAGGAAATGTGGGATAACCGGAGAGCACGCGACCGCCTTCTAAAGAAAATGCTGCCCCGGTGGCACAAAGCAGGTCTCCTGATCCAGCGCCTAAAGCAATGTGATCTGCGGTGACACCTTCTTTTGCTGCGAGAACTTCTTTCATATCTGTCACCGCTGAAAACGGATAACGATTCGCCTCAACAAACATTTGCTTCATCGCTTCTTTCGCGCGCTCGGATGGTCCGTATGGATTTTCATTCGAGCCCAGCCGGATCTTCATGGGAGGAAGAAGTGGTGTCATTCCGAAGAAATCTTTTTCAGCCTGACTCATCGGAGTTGCCATGAGGTTATGCGCCAACGATGTGCCAATGGGCAGACCGACAGCCATCGCCAATGAAGTTTTGATCCAGTCTCTGCGCGTTTTCATAGTTAGCCTTGTGATTTAATGTTTTTGAGTTTGACCGCTGGGACGTGATGAATTGATATTCTTTTCCTGACCTGGCGGCACTCTTTTGAAATTCATTGTGGCTGCAAGGTCACCTCCCCAAACCTTCAGTTCGTTGTCGCGGAGTGTATAATTGTAGCTGAGCGTTTCGCCATCAGCGGTAAGCTCGATGGTTGTGGCCTTCACCACGTATCGCACATCATCATGGTCTACAACAGCTGATCCATCTGACTTGAAGTCGAGATACATATCGTAACCTTCATCATTGCCTACCCACTTGCCTATCAGTTTTGTTTTGTTATCGGTTGTCTGCCCCAAACTGGTTGATATGGTCAACACAAAGGCAGCAAAAAATAAAGTGGAGCACAGTTTCATGACAGTATTTAAGAAATTGAAATACGAGGGCAGAGCGATCTATTTACACCACGCTTACACTAATTTATGAATTTCTGAGAATTTTGATCAACGATCGTAACCTTGGCGTTCGCACGCACTTGCCTACTGATGCCTACTGCTGCCAACTACTCAAATGATTCCCATTTTTTTCATGAGGAAGGTGGCATTCATTTTTTGCGCAATACCCGGCTTTAACGTGTAGTCGAACGAGAGTTGATCGTTTTCGATCGTGGCTTCAAAACAGAAATTTCGAACCTGTTGCGGAAATTCTTTTTCAAGCTCACCGAGGGCAAGATCATGTGTGGCGATTACGGCAAGGCATGGATGCGGCAATAATTGTTTGACAAGCGCGATCGATCCGGCTTGTTTGTCATTGGAGTTTGTGCCTTTGAGAATTTCATCGAGGAGGATGAGCAACGGAACATCTTTCCGAAGTTCGTCCATAATTCCTTTGAGGCGGTCAAGTTCCGCATAGAAATACGACTGATGATCTTTTAGCGAGTCTGCTGTTCGCATGCCGGTTCGAAGATGGATGATCGGGCAACGGAATGATTGAGCAAAAACAGGCGCACCGTTGAGCGCAAGTATGAGATTGATCCCTAGTGTGCGTAAGAATGTACTTTTTCCCGCCATGTTCGCACCGGTAACGATGAGTACCCCGGGGCCGTTGCCGATAGCGACATCGTTTACAACGCACTCACCGGGTTCGATCAACGGATGGCCCATGCCTATTGCATCGATCGCAAACTGAGTTTGGATCTGCGGGTAAACAAATCGATCATGGTTGAATGCAAAGGTTCCAAAACTTGACAACACTTCCATGTTGCTGACAGCGTCAAGCCAGCTTTCGAGTTGATTCGCATGTAGCTCTTTCCATTTTTCCAGTCGGTATACGCATTGTAAATCGTACAAGAGCAAACTATTTACAAACAACGAAGTCATGCTGTTCATACGGGCATCGAGCGCACGAACAAGGCCTGCGAGCTTGGTTACATTCTTCCCGGCCGTGTTTGCACTATCCTTCAATCTTTTCAAAAGCGGAGACGCGAAAGTTTCCGTTTCAATCAAGTGAAGGAGCTTAGCATATTTTGCAAGAATGTTTTTCTTTTTGCCGATGTATTCGTGAAAATCGTTTATTCTTTTGAGGTGGAATCCAAGGAAAGCCCATTGAGAGATCGCCAGCAAGATCGCCCACGGCCTGAAAGTCGCAGAAAAAAACCAGCCGGTAACCATGGCCAACGTGAGCATTGGAATGATCCAAAGTATCAGGCGATAGAGTGGCCGGCCATAGACAAAGGACTCTTTGCGCGTCCACGCCAGGAGTTGTTCGCGGTCATGTTTTTGTTCGTTGATTTCTTTTCCAGCCGCCTGAAAATGTTGACGAAAATCGGTTTTGCCGCTCAGCTCGCGGATGGCTTCCTGATGCTGTTCAATCTCCACGGATGATCTGAGCGCAGAAGAGAGGCGCGAAGCCACATTTTTTCTGCCGGTTAAAGTGTAGCTGCGATTCACGGCCTGAAACAAGGAACCATCACCGAAAATATCGAGGTCATGCGAATACGGGTGATGAGGATCGATGAACTCCGAACCCGCATCAAGCGTTTCAGTTTTTTCTTCGAGCAGCTGCACTTCCTGATCATTGATGTCTGCAAGGTTTTGAAGGTGAACCTTCTTATCGAACAGCCTCGAATGTATCCTGACCAGTATTATAAAAACAATGACGATGAAAGGAGTTGCATACAGCCAGTTATAATGCGTTTGAAATCCGAAATAGATTGCAAGCAAGAATACAGCTGCGATGATCAGGCGCAGGTTTGAAATGGAATTGATCTTTTCGAGAATTTCTTCGCGCTCACGGGAAAATCTTGATTTCCTTTCGGAGTAAAAGGTAACGAGCTCGCGCAATGACATGGTTGTCTAAAGAAACTTTTCGATGAGCCTCATTACTTTTTCGAGCGCAACGCGGTCTGTTTCATCAAAATCGTTAAGCAGGTCGCTGTCGACATCCAATACGAGTGCTACTTCACTGTTTTTGAAAGCCGGGAGAACGATTTCTGATCTCGAGGCCGAACTGCAAGCGATGTGACCCGGGAACTCGTCAACGTTCGGAACCACGATGGTCTTTTTTTCTTTCCATGCAGTGCCGCATACGCCTTTGCCGAAGCTGATCCGCGTGCATGCAATCGGCCCCTGGAAAGGACCAAGAACCAATTGGTTGTTTTTCACCAGGTAAAATCCAACCCAAAAAAAATTCATCGACTGACGCAACGCTGCCGCGATATTAGAAAGATTTGCGATCACGTCTTGTTCATCGCCAATCAATCCCTCGAGTTGCGGCAGAAGGGTATCGTACTTTTCCTTTTTATCGATGGAATTCGAGACTAAAAGTTCTTCGGCCATACTTGAATTTGATTGAAATAGGTGGCGTTTGAGAAACCAAAATTACAGCAAATACATTCAAAATTGGGGATTTTTTTATACGTGAAAAAATCGCTGAATTCGTTTAACCATTTATCTTTTAAGTAAAACGAACCTTTTGTTGAACAGCCGCTTTGGCACGACTTTTTAGCTGAGGTGAGGTTGGTATGCGAGTGTCTGATAATATAGTGGAACGAAATAAGAACCTCATATCTGTCCTGGAGCTAAGGCGCCTCCTTGTGGAACTCAGGGAAAAGCGCCCGGATATCTGTTTCAGGTACAGATTGCTTGGCGAAATGTGGGTGACCAATTCCATGCGTGTCGTTCATGTAACAGAGAAAGGTGTGATCGTGAATGACGAGGAAAATAACAAGCTGATCAATGTTCATGACCTTTCTGCCATCATGCAATTCGAGATCGATGCGCCCTTTCAAGGTTTTCAACCGCATTACCATTACAATGTGAAGCCGATGCCCGACTTCAAAGAAGTTGCACACTGATCAGATCTTTTCAAGCTTTTCCCGCGTTCGTTCACTCTTCACATTACCCGTGTTCAATGTTGTTGCAGGCTCAAAGAGCAGGATGTGAACCTCTTCTTTCGCAACAGGCCGATGCTCTACTGCGCGAGGAACGATGATGAATTCACCTTCATGGATAAGCACGGTCTTATCGCGGAACTGCATTTCCAGTACGCCTTTGATCACCAAAAACAATTCATCTTCATGATCATGGTGATGCCACACAAATTCACCCTGAAGTTTCGCAGCCTTTACCTGCTGACCATTGAGTTCGCCAACGATCCGCGGGTTCCAGTGATCGCTGAACAAGCTTAGCTTCTGTTGTATGTTTACTTTTTCCATAGATATTATGCGTTGACGAAAATGTTGAGTCGATCGTCACCAACCCAGGTTTCCTCGATCTTGCGGCCCGTGATGGAAGGTGCTGCAATTCCTCGTCCGAAAGTTTTTGGTGAGGTGAAAATACGCGCTTCGTCCCATAGTCCGAGGTTGATAAAACTTCCCAGCGTCTTCGATCCTCCTTCAATGATCACCGACTGGACCTTCCGCTCGAATAAATCAGCGATAAGCTCTTCGGTAAAATTTATGTCGGGAATCCTGGCGTAGACCAGGTTTTCTCGTTTACCTGCCCTTAAAACGTTGTAGCAAATCGTAGGTTGACTTCCATCAAAAACATTCAGCGAATTTGAAAGTTCCAGGTTGCGATCGATCACAACACGCACCGGATCACGGCCCGACCAGTCGCGCACATTGAGTTTCGGGTTGTCATGTAACACAGTTTGCTTTCCGACAAGTATCGCGTCTTCTTCACTTCGCCAGCGATGCACAAGTTGCCGCGATATTTCGTTGCTGATCCATTTGGAATCCATGTTTTCACGAGCGATGAATCCGTCTGCCGTTTGCGCCCATTTCAAAATGATGTAGGGACGTCTCTTCTCCATGTAAGCGAAGAACCTTCGATTGAGGTGCCGCCCTTCGTTTTCCAAAACTCCGGTAATTACTTCAACTCCATTTTCACGAAGCTTTCGCACGCCATTTCCTGCAACCAATGGATTGCTGTCCAGGTTTGAAATGATAACACTCTGAATTTTTTTAGCTACGATCAAATCAGCGCACGGTGGAGTTTTTCCAAAATGTGAGCACGGTTCGAGGTTGACGAACAGCTTACAGGTTGGTAAAATCGAATGATCACTTACAGCATGAATAGCGTTCACCTCAGCGTGGGCTTCGCCATATTTTCGATGCCAGCCTTCACCGACAATTCTGTCATTGTGAACGATCACACAACCAACCAATGGATTCGGGCTTACCAAACCGGTTCCCATCAACGCAAGGTCGAAAGCGCGCTGCATAAAAACATTTTCCATCTGGTGATCTTGCTGAGGCATTCGCTAATATTGCAAAGATTGTGAACCCATGCTCAATTCCAAATCGATATTTCGCGATTTCATTTCCAAACTCACGATTGCCGACCCCGCGGAACGACAGGCAATCGCGAAGCTGGTATTCGAGAAAACTTTCGAACTGACCTGGACCGACATTCAGGCTGAAAAGGCCATCCAACTTTCTGCTGATGATAACGAGGAGCTTGCGGGCATGATCGATCGCCTCAACAAGCATGAGCCCGTACAATATGTTTTGGGTGAAGCCGATTTTTTCGGCCGAAGTTTTTTCGTCAATTCTTCCGTGTTGATTCCGCGTCCTGAAACCGAAGAACTTGTCCGAAAAGTTCTTGCCCTTTCGAAGTCAATTCCTCGTCCACGGATCCTCGATATCGGAACGGGAAGCGGGTGTATAGCGATCTCACTCCAGCTGGAAATTCCCCATTCTACAGTGACTGCGATCGATGTGAGCCAGGCTGCACTCGATGTTGCACGCATCAATAACGAGCTCCTGTCGGCCCATGTTGAGTTAGTGAGAGCCGATGCGCTGGCGAAAAGCCTTGGTCTCGAAAAAAGATTTGAACTTATCGTCAGCAATCCTCCGTATATCGCTGAAGAAGAGGGTGAAGATATGGCAAAGCATGTCGTTGAATTCGAGCCCGCACTGGCGCTGTTTGTGTCGAATGAGGTGCCGTGGTTGTTTTACAGATCGATTGCGCATCATGCCATGGAGCTGCTCGAGATAGGCGGATGGGTTGCGGTGGAGATCAATATGCGTTTTGCCGAGGAAGTTATGCGCTGCTTTACTTCGGCACATTTTCGAAACATTCAAGTCATCCAAGACATCTCCGGGAAAGACCGGATTGTGGTTGCTCAAAAATTCAAATAGTGCATGAACATCCTTAACTTGACGGCAATTGTCCTCGCATGAGCCTATTAAAGAGATTTGGTGAAAATGGGATGAATGTATCTTTCATCGGTGCGGGCAATCTTGCCTGGCATCTCGCTCCGGCATTGGACAATACAGATTTCCCGGTAAAAGAAGTCTTCAGTCAACATCGAAAAAATGCGGCTGCGCTGGCTGAACGATTGTATCAGGCTGAAGTAAAATCATCGCTGGATTTTTCACTCAGTCCGTCACGGGTGTTCATCATCGCAGTGAGTGACGATGCGATCCAGGAACTCGCCCAGGACCTCGTGTTGCCCGAGAACGCGATCGTTGCTCATACTTCGGGAAGTCAGCCGCTGAGTATTTTAGGTTATACTGGAACTCCCAACATCGGTGTGCTCTACCCGTTACAAACCTTTTCAAAAGTGCAGAAAGTCGATTTCCGCGATGTTCCTTTTTTTATCGAAAGCGAAAACGAGGCAACTGAAAATATTTTGATCGCGCTTGCAAAGTCCATAACCAAGAAAGTGCAGCGCATCAGCTCGGAAAAGCGAAAGGCACTTCACGTTTCGGCTGTCTTTGCATCGAACTTCACCAACCACATGCTTTCGATTGCAACTGAACTGATGCATCGCTATGGACTTGATCCACAATTATTAAAACCACTGATCGCGGAGACTATCAATAAAAGTTTATCCATCGGTGCTGAGAAAGCGCAAACCGGGCCAGCGCGCAGGGGTGATCTGGAGATCCTTGATAAACACATTGCTTTCCTTCAGTATGATGAGCAGGTTGCAGAGATCTATCGCGTGATCAGTCAGCACATTCTCGATCAGTTCCATAAAAATGATTGACGACAAATTTCCTGCGTTGTTGTAAATTGGCCTTTTTATAGCCCCACCATGAGTCATAAAAAATACCGGAAGGAGACAAACTGCCTGAACTGCGGATCGGAAGTGAGGGATAAATTTTGCCCGAATTGCGGCCAGGAGAATGTAGATCTGCACGAGAATTTCTTTCACATGGCTGGAGAGTTCCTCTCCGATTATTTCCATTTCGATTCGAAGTTTTTTCGGAGCCTTATTCCCTTGATCACAAAGCCCGGATTTCTCACAGCAGAATATTGGGCCGGCAGACGGGTTCACTACATACCTCCGCTCCGCCTTTTCTTCTTCATCACCATCATATTCATGATCTGCAGCACTTTTTTTTATAACCACTATGGGCATGAGATCCGCAAGTCGCTGTTCAAGCGATCGAAAAACGAAATGGGGTACGATAGTGCATATGTTTCGTCACTACCGGACACGATGAGACTCGGTAAGGTAACAGCAAAAGAAATAAAAGACGCATACACCACTCGCGAGCGACAATTTCAAAAGTTAAACAAGGGTGTGGACTCGACTTTTCGAAATCTCAAGTATGTGACCTTTGTGCTCTTGCCTTTTTATGCGCTGGTGTTCAAAGTCCTGTACAGAAGACGAAGACCGTATTACATCGATCATCTTACATTTGCAATGCACGTTCAGAGCTTCTCTTACATTGCCATGGGCATCCTTATATTTCTGCCCTTGGCATTTCCAGGGATATTGACTTTCCTTGGAACAATCTTGTTTATTATAATACTGGGATATTTGCTCGCGGCAGTTCACAGATTGTATCACCAGCCTTGGTGGAAGACAATTGTCAAATCGGTTCTGGCAACAATGGCTTGTTTTTTTATGACGCTGCTCTGTATCCTTATCAGTTCAGCAATTGATGCAATCTTTATTCAATAACAGGATTGAATCGCGGTCTCTTTTTCCGAAATTTGCGACTCAAATTATCTGATCATGCTCAATAACAGACGTCCGAGGAGAAACAGGAAAAGTGAAGCCATTCGCAACATGGTGGAGGAGACCAGCGTCAATACTGCAGATCTGATCTTTCCGCTATTCCTTCTGGAAGGAACAAATAAAAAAACAGAGGTTGCCAGTATGCCGGGGATCTTTCGACTGTCCGGTGACCTGATGCTGAAAGAAATCGAAGAATGTTTGCGGCTGGGGATAAAAGCTTTCGATATTTTCCCTGCTGTTGACGATCAATACAAGGACAAGCATGCAACCCGCAGCTACGATGAGAATTTTTTCTACCTCAAGACGCTGCGCGACATCAAAACGAAATTTCCCGAAGCCTGTGTCATGACTGATGTGGCAATGGATCCCTATAGCTCCGATGGGCACGATGGCCTGGTGAAAGACGGAAAGATCCTCAACGATGAAACACTCGAGATTCTCGGTAAAATGGCACTTGCACAAGCTGTTACAGGCATTGATATTCTCGGTCCTTCGGATATGATGGATGGCCGTGTTGGATATTTGAGAAGCCTGCTCGACAAAAACGGTTTTGCAGAAGTTTCTATTATGAGCTACACGGCCAAGTACGCGAGTGGTTTTTACAACCCGTTCCGCGATGCACTCGACTCGGCACCTAAGTTTGGCGACAAGAAAACCTATCAAATGAATCCGGCAAACAAAAGAGAAGCGTTGATCGAAGCAGAGCTGGATGCCGAAGAAGGCGCTGATTTTTTGATGGTGAAACCCGCCCTTGCTTATCTCGACATTATTCATTTACTGAAAGAAAATTCCAATCTTCCGATCGCGGCTTACAATGTGAGCGGAGAATATTCCATGATCAAGGCTGCGGCACAAAAGGGTTGGCTCGATGGTGACCGTGTGATGAATGAAACTTTACTGAGTATGAAACGGGCCGGAGCCGATGTGATCCTGACTTATTTTGCGAAAGAGTTTGCGAAAAAAAGTTTGTAGTTTGTTGTTTGTATAAGATGGCTGCCCGACCTTTTTGATGTCTACTACTGATTAGCAGTGTGTTTTTGCCAGAGATCGTCAATGATCTTTTTCAGCAGAGGGTCGTTCTGTCCGTTATTGGCTGACAGCTTTTTTACATAGTCGCTCACCACCGACACGCTTTCGCTTGACGGGTACTTCCCGATAAAATAGTTGAAGGTTCGGAGATACTCATCATTGATCTTGTCGTCCCCATCGAATGCCGGGTTGTTGTCGATACCTGCAAGTAGATAATAAAGGTACATGTCTCTTGTCGATCTCACTTGTCGAATGGTTCGGTAGTTGGGATAGCTGGCAATGAATGAATCCCAGTAACCGATGCGATCTGCGATCTCATTCAGCGAAATCGAAAAGCTCGCGTCTCCCGTGAAATCCTCAACAGACTCAATCCAATTCATCAGATAGAATTTTCGCGAAGGTTCGGAAAGTGCATCATAGAAATAGTGCTTGACAACCTCCTGATCCGGTTGCAGAAATACTTCACCCATGTCGTTGAATGCAAGCTGCACTCCGGTAGCGCTGAGCTCGTCAGTCAGTTCTTCACGCTTGTGGTCAGCCAGCAATCGGTCCTCAGGAAAATTCCCGTTTGCAGACCATTCATTTTCTATTGCTTGCATAACCCGCTCTCGGAAGTCTTCGAACAGAAGAAGCATATCTTCATTTTTTTCGAGATCGCTTGAAACAAAGTCACTTTTGAATCTTTCAAGAGCGATCGCGCACGAATTCAATGCAACAGGCAGGCTGTCGAGCATTGCACGAAAACCGTTTACGTTGCCTGCGCTTGTACCTTTAGCAATGTTGGGTTTGATACTATCGCCATGGATTGTTCGCGACCCTACTACAGTGCTGCTGTCAGCGCTCGCCCCATCAGAACGCTTGGCGCTCATGTCTCTGCAGCCCACGAGCATGAACGCAATGAGAATATTCAAGGCCAAATCGACAACGTTTCTCATGGCTATTACTTTTTTTTCGATAAAGCAATCTGTTGCCTAAAGCTTCACCTCTCTTGATTTTATAGTTAACTACAGACTACAAACCACAAACTTTAAAACTCAAAAATTAACGTGACATTGCATCATTCAAGCTCGGCCCAAAATAGATAGCATTCA
>CBHROW010000126.1:0-14253 GCA_966080355.1 uncultured Chryseosolibacter sp. | reverse complement strand
CATGAGGCGATTCAATACGAAGTTGTGCCGTTGCTGAATGAATTTGCCAAAGAAAGAAAACGGCTCATGAAAGTCGATGCACTTCGGCCGTGGGATAAAGCAGTGGATCCTGAAGGACGTGATGCACTTAAGCCATTCGCCAACGGTAAAGAGCTAACGGAAAAAACAATCCAGGTTTTCGAAAAGCTCGATCCTTATCTTGGCCAATGCCTCGCCATTATGAAAGCCATGGGCCATCTCGACCTGGAGTCACGAATTGGTAAAGCACCGGGTGGATACAACTATCCCCTGGCTGAGATCGGTGTACCGTTCATTTTTATGAATGCAACATCCACACTGCGCGACATGGTCACCATCATGCACGAAGGTGGCCATGCCGTCCACAATTTTCTCACGCGCGATCTCGAACTCAATGATTTCAAGTCAACGCCTTCTGAGGTTGCTGAGCTTGCTTCTATGTCGATGGAACTGATCTCGATGGATCACTGGAATATTTTCTTCGCAGATCGCAACGAATTGCTTCGGGCAAAACGAGATCACCTTGAAGACGCCATCGAAACATTGCCCTGGGTTGCAACGATTGATAAATTCCAGCATTGGATCTATGAAAATCCTGATCACACGATTGCTGAGCGAAAAGCCATGTGGAATAATGTATTCGATCAATTCAGCGATAATCAAACAGACTGGTCTGGCTTACAGGAAGCAAAGGATTTTCTCTGGCAGAAACAGCTTCACTTATATGAAGTTCCATTCTATTATATCGAATATGGAATGGCGCAGCTCGGGGCCATGGCGGTGTGGAGAAATTTCAGAAAAGATCCTGTCAAAGGTCTGCAAGGCTATCAGAACGCGCTCAAGCTTGGTTACATGAAGTCGATTCCCGAGATCTACAACGCAGCGAACATCAAATTCGATTTCAGCAGAACTTATATCAATGAGTTGATCTCATTTGTGAGAAAGGAGTTAAAATGATTTAAGATTTGTGATTTTAGATTTTAGATTTGGTGTTGACTCGCATTAACGTTTTTGTCGAGTTGTCGGGTGAGTAGATTGTAGTGACCTAAAAGCGATTTTGTTCCCAAAAAAATCTTAAATCTCAAATCTCAGATCTAAAATTTTCAACTTCTACACTTATCCAGCAGATCAGATAAAAGTGAAGCTTCTTCCGCGCTCAGTGCGATGGCGTCAATTTCCTTTTGTTGTTCATCGATCTGTGCCAGTAGGCTGAGGCCTGCATCGGTGATCCACACATCGGTTGCGCGCTTGTCTTTTGCAGAAGCAGATCGCGAAATTAATTTTTTTACAGACAGGCGTTCGAGCAATCTCGATACATCGGAATTTTGATCGAGTAACCTGCTTTTTATTTCGGTAGCAGAGATGTTGTTCGGGTGCTGGCCTTTGAGTATCCTGAGAATATTGAATTGCTGGCCTGTGATACCGAATGTTTTGAAGAAATTCTGATGCTTGTTTTGAAGCCAGTTGGCGGTGTAAATAAGATTGATCACAGCCTTCTGATGAGGGCTCTTGAATTTTGGTTGCTTGATGGCATCTTCGATTTTCTTCATGCCAAAAAGAAAGCCCCGGAGTTCACCGGGGTCTTCCGTTAAATTTATGCTTTCTTATCGAGTTCGATCTTGCAAATGATCGTCACTTTGTCACCGATTACAAGTTCACCACCTGGTGTCTTACCACCGTAAGATACACCAAAGTCCTGACGATTCACTTCGCCAGTCAACTTGAAACCAGCCTTGGTTCCGCGACCAGTGTCCATCGTTCCACCGAATGTCACATCGAACTCTGCAGGTTTGGTTACACCTTTCATTGTGATGTCGCCTTTCAACCTATACTTGCCACCGTCTTTTACCAGTTTTCCTTTGAAAGTCAGGTCGGGATAAGTTTCTGCATCAAAAAAATCCTTTGACTTTAAATGACCATCTCTTCTTTCGTTGTCGGTGTCGATAGATGCCACCTTGGCATTGAATGTAACTTCAGCGCCATTGAAATCATCTGCCTTAGAGACTACTGATGCGTCAAAGTCTTTAAAATTACCTTCTACTTCAGTGATCGCATAATGTGGTACCGAAAATCCAATACGTGAGTGAACTTTGTCAATTCCCCATGTCGTCTGTCCTGATACTCCTGCATAGGTTGTTAGCAAAAGCACGAATGCGTAAATTTTTTTCATAATTCATTGAGTTTCATTTCCTCACACAAGATAATAACCGGTTCTAACATGATTGTTTAAACAAGCAGTTGCTCCTCGTAACATATTGATTGTCAATGAAATTATTTCAAAAAATTCGAGCAAAACGTCACGCTTTCAAGTAAAAGTCGCTCAGTAACTTTCTGTACTCGGTTGTCCAATTGTCATTCTCAGCATAAAGAACGAGTTCTGTAATTTCTGGTAGTCGTTGCGCAAAGGTAAACTCCATCAGCAGCCGCTCAACGGGTTTATGTTTCCGCGACCTGAAGACGAGCTTTCGTTGGACGTGTAGTCCGGAATCCGCAGCGAGCTGTTCAAATTCTTTTCCTTCAGCTTCCGGCAGTACAACGGCAAGCCTACCGGTCGGAACCAGGTGGTTTATGGCAAAAGTGACGATATCCGAAAATGTCAATGTGGAAGAATGCCTTGCTTTGGTTCGCTCTTCAACGGGTGAAGCAAGACTATCGATGAAGAACGGTGGGTTTGAAACGATGAGATCGAAAGACTGATTTGGGAAAAACGCCTGAATAGAAATATGATGAATCTTTATTTTTTCTGGCCAAGGCGACCGTTGCACATTCATACGGGCTTCGCGTGCACCGCGTTCTTGAATTTCAACCGCCTCGATCCTTGCATCTTCGTCCGAGCGTTGAGCAAGCATCAGCGCAATCACGCCTGATCCGGTTCCGATGTCGAGAATGTGTTTTGCTCCGTGCACATTCGCCCACGCACCGAGCAACACACCGTCCGTACCAACTTTGTGTGCGCTCTCATTGTGCGACACCGAAAATTTTTTAAAGTGAAAATCACCACGTCTTTTCATACATTCATCCAAAACTAATCACATCATTCAAATCTATGGAACCAAAGATCAGGTGGGGAATTCTGGGTGCGGGAAAAATTGCGAAAAAATTTGCTTCCGACCTCCATTGGGTTGCCAACGCAGAGCTGCGCGCGATCGGCTCGCAAGACGCGGCCCGGGGCGCGGAATTCGCCAAGACTTTTAATATTCCGTTGGTATTCAATAGCTACAACGAGCTTGCTTCGTCACCGGAGGTTGATGTGATTTACGTTGCAACTCCACACGGATTCCATCATGAACACGTGTTGCTTTGCCTTCATCGGGGAAAAGCCGTGCTGTGTGAGAAAGCTTTTGCCTTGAACTCGCGGCAACTTCAGGAAATGGTCAATGTTGCCCGGCAGAAAAAAATATTTCTGATGGAGGCCTTCTGGACAAAGTTCATTCCGCAATATCAAATGGTCAGGCAAATGATTGATCGTGGTGACATTGGTGATATCAAATTTATTCAGGCCGATTTCGGATTTAAAGCTGCCACACCAACTCCCGAACGACTCATTGATCCGTTGCTGGGCGGGGGCTCCTTGCTTGATATTGGCATTTACCCCGTGTTCCTTGCTGTTTCGCTGTTGGGCAAACCCGTAGATGTTCAGGCAACCATGACTGCCTATTCTACGGGCGTTGACGAGTCATGTGTAGCCACCCTGCGTTTTCAAAATGGAGCCGTTGCTGCATTGTCTTCAACTTTAGCGGCCGATACTCCAACGGAAGCAGTTATCGCGGGATCGGAGGGAAGAATATATATGAAGAACCGATTTCACAATCCGGTGGGAAGCGTTGAATTGGTAAAACAAAAAGACCAAGTGGTGTCAATTGATGTGAAACGCGAAGAGGGATTTGGATATCAGTTTGAAGCAAGACACGTTGGTGAATGTCTTCAGAAGGGTTTGAGCGAGAGTCCGGTAATGAGCTTGTCAGATTCCTTGTTGCTCATGGAAACGCTCGATCGAATTCGTGCGGCAGCTGGGATCAGATATGACGTTGACTGACAAATGCCTCGCTAAAAAAAAACGAACAACCGAATCCCAATAGCTATCGCGGATGAAATTGAATGTTGAAGGATGTGTCAACTTCGACATTCCATAATGGCTATTCGATAATTATTTTTAAAATCGAACTAACCATCCAAAGTATCTATATTGCCTCTTCCTTTTTAATAGTGCAATATGACCAACACTCCTCCGCTCACGGGTAACAAAACAGCAGTCTTTACTTCCGTTGAGAAATATCTCAACGACAATGGATTTCGCGTTGTCGACAAGGATTCCAACAGACCATGGGGAGGCTTTTTTGTTTTGGACGAATCCCAAGCTCAAACATTTGGCGATACATTTTTTCCGGGAATTGACATCAACACATTGAAGATTGGCGGGAAACTCAGCCCGAAGATTTTGATGGTGGAGGCGAATAAGCGCTTGTCCTGGCAATATCATCACAGGCGTGCAGAAATTTGGAAACTCGTGGCCGGTACTGCAGGCGTGGTAACGAGTCATACGGATGTTGAAAGTGCCGTGAAGCAACTTTCAGTGGGAGAAATTGTCAGGCTCAATCGTGGAGAACGCCATCGACTCGTTGGACTCAACGGTTGGGGAGTGATTGCTGAGATCTGGCAACACACCGACCCCGCAAATCCGAGTGATGAGAATGATATTGTGAGGGTGCAGGATGACTTCGGGAGGTAATTTTCGATGTGCCAATGTGCCGATTAGCCGATTTGCCAATGACATGCATTTGTCTAAGCTCTCCATAGTTAAGGATATCATTGAGCTTTGATGAAGGAGTTAAAGCCGCCATCGGCTAATTGGCATATTGACTAATTGGCTAATTGACAAGCGCAATTATATCGCTCAAAAACTTATTGTCATCCAAATAATCTCCGCTCGACTGACTCAGTTTCACGATCACGAGATCTTTTGATGGAATGACAAAAACATTCTGCCCTTCATAACCATCGGCCCAGTAGAGATCGGTTGGCGCATTCGGGAAAATTCGATCGGAAGGATTGTCAGGCGCGCCTGCGTTGAGCCACCACTGCGCACCGTATTGACCCTGTTTTGCTCCCTTCGCTGGAGTCGTTGAATATTTCACCCAGCCTTCTGGCAGAATGCGTTCGCCATTCCAAACGCCATCATTCAAAAACAACAGTCCGAAACGCGCCCAGTCGCGAGCCGGTCCGAACGAATATGACGAGCCGACAAAGGTTCCACCCGCATCCGGTTCGATGGTGGTGTTGAACATGCCGATCTTATAAAACAATTTTTCATAAGGAAACTTGTAGTATTCGTCATCGCCAACCGTTTCGCGGATGATTCGGGAAATGATGTTCGTAGTTCCGCTGGAGTAGTAGAAAACGTCACCGGGTTTGTCTTTCGGTTCCGATTCTGCGGCATACAATCCCATGTCTTTACGCTTGAAAAGCATATTCGTTGCACCACTCGGACCCGCATAATTTTCGACCCAGTCAAGACCACTGCTCGCGTGCATCAGGTCGTTAAGTGTGATTATCCTTCGATCATCCACATCCCAGCCATTGACTTTTGCTGGCTGATTGACATCAAGCTTTCCTTCTTTCGACAAGATCCCGACCAGCGCGTTAGTAATGCTCTTGGTCATCGACCAGCCGATCAACTTTGAATTCTTATCAAAACCCGCTGCGTAACGCTCACCGATTATTTTTCCATGATGAACTACAACAATCGCCCGGGTTCTGCGAAGCTTTTTTGGCCCAGGCTCTGCAAACGCACTGTCGAGTATGGTTTCCAATTCTTCATGCTTAGCGAATGCGGTGTCGCTGTTGAGATTGCCGGTCGGCCAGGTTGTCGAATCCTGGTTCACTGCAGGTTTCGTTGCCAGCGCGATCTTTTGATTTCTAAATTCCTGTTCGGTCATTTGAACCACCAGCGTGCACCCGAGACCTTTTCGGAAAATGGCTTTTTGCTTGGCGAGTCCGAAAACTGTGGAAGTTGCCGATGAATCTTCATAACTCACTTCGGTTTTGACAAGACTTAATGGAAATGATGACAATTCGTTTTTCCGTACGTCTTCCGGATTGCGCCCCGCCAGCATCACACACGAACACATGTCCTTCGCGGAATAGCCACTCATGATCGGAAATGCCCGCCACGCGTAGCTGATGGCATAGGTAACGACAGCAATAAGGACAACAAGTAGCGTTCGTTTGATGAGTTTCTTAATATTCATATGAAATTGAACAACAAAGTTAGACCAGCGGCAAGCCGGCATTAAATCTAAAATCTAAAATCTCAAATCTAAAATTGCCTGATGAAATTCTCTACCCGCGCAGACAACACGGTCCTCAAAGACTTCCTCGATCAAAAGGTGGATCAGTTCAATCGCCCGAATTTTATTGAAAACGATCCCATTAGCATTCCCCATCGATTTAAGAAAAAGCAGGATATCGAAATCGCGGGTCTGTTTGCGGCCGTCCTTGCATGGGGTCAGCGTAAGACCATCATGCGGAAGTGCGGTGAGCTTATGGAGATGATGGGCAACGAGCCATACCGATTTATCACACAACATTCGGAAAATGACCTCAGGAGCTTATCAGGATTCAAGCACCGCACGTTCAATGAGATAGATCTCCTTTATTTTATTGAAGTGCTCCGCTGGATGTATCAAAAGAATAGCTCACTGGAAGATTTCTTTTTCACATCCGCTTCCGATCAGACAATCGAGCAAGGGCTGATCAAATTTCATAAATCGTTCTTCAGTCTCGAACATCATCCGCACAGAACGAAAAAACATCTGCCGACACCTGAACGAAAATCAACATGCAAACGGATTAATATGTACCTGCGATGGATGGTCCGCAATGACCATCAAGGTGTTGACTTCGGAATCTGGAAGAAGATCAAACCTTCGCAGCTCGTTTGTCCCTGCGATCTTCATGTAGATCGTGTTGGCCGCAGACTCAAACTGATCAAACGAAAACAAACTGACTGGCTGACGGCCCTTGAACTCACATCGAACCTTCGCTCTCTTGATCCAATCGACCCCGTGAAATATGATTTCGCTTTGTTTGGATTAGGTATTGAAGAAGGCTGGAAGTGAATTCAATCACCGCAGGGGCGCAAAGGCGCAGGGTTCGCAAAGAATTCCATCAGGGTATCACAAGGGTTCAGCCTGATCAAGCGCAAGATCAAAGCCCTTCCCACTCGCCAGCATTCAGCTTTAAGCTTTCGGCTTTCAGCTTCTCAATGAATGACGAGATTATCCTGATCTAGCGCAAAGCCAATCATCATCACGACCAGCAGAAAAAACGCGAGCACGGTATGAGCTGCCGCGTTCTTGCTTTTCGCACCAAGCATCGCGCCCAGCACGGCTACGGTGATCGCGTGCGGCATTTGTGTCACGATCGGTTCACCGCTCACGGCTACATTTTGTATAACACTGAGTACCACGAGAATAATCGCACCGATAAACAAACGCGGATAATGGTTGAGGTAAAATGTTTTGGAATCGAAGTCTTGCGAAAGGCCGGCAGGAAATAACAAGTGCGCGAGGATATAGAGGTTGATCGGATATAAAACGATCACAAGAAAAAATTGCAGCGACCACTCGTGTACTTCTTTAAACTGATAGCTCAGCCACCAGTCTTGAAAGTGAAGCATAAAAATCAGAAGTATCCATATAATATAAGGAGCAAATAACCGCACGGGTCGCGTGTGCTTGATCAGTTCAGCTATGCCGGTGAGAATGGTGGTGATGCCGAGTCCGAGGATGATTGAGATCAGCACGATAACATATTCGAAAGGGCTCATACCTTTGTTTATAATGATTCTAAATTGTATTTTTCGTTATCATCTCTCACTTCCGTCCTTACTTTCGCAGCGGACTTAGATGCTGTCCGAAACTGTCTCAAAATAGTCACATTTTATTGTGACCAGCTGTAAATAAATTTGAAAAAATGACTTCCAATAGTAGATTTGTGCCACTTGTTTTGGAAACGGACACTAGCCTTATCATGATAAAAAACTACCTACACTCCACGTGCAAGTCGATCTTTTTTGTCCTCAGTTTCACATTAATTAGTTTCTTCTCTTACTCCCAGGAAATTTCCAAAGATGCCGCAGCCATCTCTGCGGGTGAGAAGCTCTTTACTGCGAACTGTAAGACATGCCATGCGGTAAAAAGAAAAGTAATCGGTCCTGCGCTGGGCGGGGTCTACGATCGCGTCCCATCTATCGACTGGATCAAGCGCTTCGTGCACAATTCATCCGCTGTAATTGCCAGTGGTGACGAATATGCCGTAAAGTTGTTCGCAGAGAACAACAAAACGCAGATGACTGCCTTCACTTCCCTGAAGGACGATGATATCATGAACATTCTTGCTTACATCAAAGCAGAGAATGACAAAGTCGAAGAAACACCAACACCTGGCCCAGGTCAGCCAACAAACGCAGGCGCTGACGCGGGAGCATCAAAATACCTCAACGTCATCGTGTTTGGAATGATTATCATCCTGATCCTCCTGGTAGTGATCCTGGGATTCATCATTTCGTCAATGAAACGTTTCCTCGATCAGCGTCCGCTGACAGAAGAGGAAAAGGAAGTAGTTCATTCACCGATCACCTTCGGTTCGATCACCAGCTCGCGCGGATTCATCTTCGTGATGGCGTTCGTGATCGGAGCCCTTGGTTTCAAAGCGGTGATCAACGGTCTTTATTCAATAGGTATTCAAAAGGGATATGCCCCGAAACAGCCAATCGCATTCTCTCACAAGATCCACGCTGGTCAATATGAGATCGACTGTAAGTACTGTCACATTGGAGTGATGAAAGGCAAGAGCGCCACGATCCCTTCCGTGAATATCTGTATGAACTGTCATAACCAGATCAAGTCGGGAACCAACACAGGCGAAAACGAGATCGGCAAGATTGTTCGCGCTTTCAACGAGAATAAACCGATCGAGTGGGTTCGTATACACAACCTGCCTGACCTGGCTTACTTTAACCACGCTCAGCACGTGAATGTTGGCGGGATCGAATGTCAGACTTGCCACGGCCCGATCCAGGAGATGGATGTTGTTCGTCAGCATGCGCTCTTGACCATGGGCTGGTGTATCGACTGTCACCGCAAGACCGATGTGAACTCAAAAGGCAATGCCTACTACGACAAGCTAGTAGAGATTCACAAACAAAAGAATGGCAACAGCCCGATGAAAGTTGAAGACATCGGTGGTCTGGAATGTTCTAAGTGTCACTATTAATTCTGAAACCTTACGATCACGTATCGCGCTAACTGATATATGAAAGATTCTAAAAAGATATACTGGAAAGGCATCGAGCAGCTCGCCAACAGTCCTGAGTTTGTAAAACACGCTCATAACGAGTTTGCTCCTGCGCCAACAGCTGAAGAAGATCCGGGCCACAACCGGAGGGATTTTCTGAAGATGATGGGATTCGGAATGGCTGCCGTGTCATTGGCTGCCTGCGAAGCGCCTATCCGTAAGGCAATTCCATATGTAAACAAGCCGTTGGATCTCGATCCGAGTATCGCCAGCTATTACGCTTCTTCATACGTCAACGGTGGGGATTATTGCGCGATCGTGGTGAAGACCCGCGAAGGCCGTCCGATCAAAGTGGATGGCAACGCCCTTTCAATGGTTACAAAAGGAGGAACTTCAGCGCAAGTCGAAGCTTCCGTTCTTTCATTATACGATAATTCAAGGCTTCGCGGGCCGATCGCCAATAAGAAGAAAATTGCGTGGGAAGATCTCGATGCACAAGTGATCGCCAAGCTCAATGAGATCGCTGGCAAGGGTGGGCAGATCAGGATCGTGAGCAATACCGTGCTGAGCCCGAGCACAAAAGCTGTGATCGCTCGGTTCATTGCGAAATATCCAACCACACAACACATTCAATACGATCAGAATTCGCACTACGGTATCTGGAAAGCCAACGAAGCGTCATTCGGAAAGGGAATGATCCCTTCTTATGATTTTAGCAAAGCCAGCACGATAGTAAGCATCGCTGCCGATTTCCTCAACAGCTGGGGATCGAGTATCGAGAACGTGAAGCAGTATGGCCAGGCGCGCGAAGTGAGTGACACCAAGAAAGAAATGGCCCGTCACTATCAGTTCGAGTCGATCATGTCGATGACGGGTGCAAATGCTGATTACAGATCGCAGATCAAACCTTCTGAGGAAGGCGTAGTAGCGATTCAACTCTATAATTTGATTGCGGCCAAGGCTGGTCGCGGTGCGTTGAATGGTGGTGTTGATAAAATGTACCTGAAAGAGGCGGCTGAAGATCTGTGGGCAAACCGCGGCAAAGCACTTGTGGTAGCCGGATCCAATGACAAAGCCATTCAGATCATTGTCAATGGAATTAACGATATGCTTGGAAGCTATGGCTCAACCATCCTTCCGAATAATCCTGTGAACTTCCGCCAGGGTAACGATGAGGCCATGGCGCAATTTGTTGCTGACCTCACGGGCGGCAAGATCGATGGCGTGATCTTCTACAACGCTAATCCGGTATACGATCATCCGAATGGAAAAGAGATTGGCGCAGCATTGAAGAATGTGTCACTTACCGTTTCAACGTCATACAAAGAAGAAGAAACTGGTGTGAACACCTACTTCCTCGCACCAGATCATCACTACCTCGAATCATGGAATGACTTTGAGCCGAAGCAGGGCAGCTACAGCTTGTCGCAACCTGCTATCACACCGATCTTCAAATCGCGTCAAGCCCAGGAAAGCCTCATGGCCTGGACCGGTGATAAAGCATTCGACTACTTTGAATTTGTAAAAGAGAACTGGAAGACTTGGTTCTATAAAGGACAAACGCTGGATTATCAGACTTTCTGGGATAAATGCCTGTACGATGGTGTGTTCGACACCGCAGCACAAGGCGGAGGCGCTGTGAATTTCGCAGGCAATGTTAGTGAGGCCGCAAGCCAGATCGCATCCAACTACAAGCCTGCCGCTTTTGAACTGGTGATCTACGAGAACGGAACAGTTGGAAATGGATCTCAGGCGAACAACCCGCTTCTCCAGGAACTTCCAGATCCGGTAACTAAAGCGGTGTGGGAACATTACGTAACGGTATCTCCGAAAGATGCCAACGGAATCAAGTTCAATGAGAGCTTCACGAAGATGGCAACCGTCACCGTGAAAGGAAAAGAACCTGTTACAGTTCCTGTTCTCGTTCAACCCGGACAAGCTGCAGGGACGATCGGCCTCGCGTTGGGCTACGGAAGAACGAATGCCGGAAAAGTTGCTGATAACATCGGACAGAATGCTTATCCGCTGGTGAGCATGTTGAATGGCTCACTAAACTATACTGCTTCAGACATTCAATTCAATATTACAGACGAAGCATACCAGATCGCGCAAACTCAGACTCACGAAACCTATATGGGTCGTGAGACTGTAATTCAGGAAACCAGTCTGGATGAGTTCAAAGAACAAAAATTCGAAAAATATCAGCCGGAAATTCATACGTGGGTGAAACCAGGGGAACACGAAGCTGATCCTGAGAAGCTGTCGTTGTGGAAGAACCACGACTACCGCAATCACCATTGGGGTATGGCTATCGACCTGAATACATGTAACGGTTGCGCAGCTTGCGTGGTGGCTTGTAATGTTGAAAACAACGTAGCACTTGTTGGTCGCGATGAAGTGATCAGACGCAGAGAGATGCACTGGTTGCGTATCGACCGCTATTATAGCAGTGATGCAAACATTGATGACTGGAGAGGACTCGAGAAAGCCGCTGAGAATCCGGAAGTAGTGTTCCAGCCTATGTTATGCCAGCACTGTAACAACGCACCTTGCGAAACAGTGTGTCCCGTTGCTGCAACAACGCACAGCACGGAAGGTATCAACCAGATGACATACAACCGTTGTATCGGTACACGTTATTGCGCGAACAACTGTCCTTATAAAGTAAGACGCTTCAACTGGTTCAAATATCACGACAACCGTCAGTTCGAAAGCTCGAACCCTGCCATGAACACAGACCTTGGCAAGATGGTGCTTAACCCTGATGTAACTGTTCGTTCACGTGGTGTGATGGAAAAATGTTCATTCTGTATTCAACGAATCCAGCTGGGTAAGCTGAATGCGAAGAAGGAAAGAAGAACTGTAAAAGACGGTGAAGTAGTAACAGCATGTTCTGCAGCCTGCTCTACAGGTGCAATTGTTTTCGGTGACATGAACGATCCGGAAAGCCGCGTATCGAAGCTCCTCCAGATCAGGCCGCTGGATTCAGACAGGCCAACGATCAACGACAAGGAAGCAATGAACCCTCGCGCTTACGCAGTACTCGAAGAGATCAACGTAAGACCGAACGTCTTCTACCTCGCGAAAGTGAGAAACAAGGAGGCCGCAAAAGCTTAAGAAAAGATTTACTAACGGATAACGCTATAAACGACAATGCAAGTAACCTCATCAGTTCGCGAACCTCTGGTAACCGGTGGTAAAACCGTAGGAGATGTTTCGCACGATATCAGTCGTCAGGTAGAAGGCTCGCCAACTTCACTTTGGTGGATGGCGATGGCAGTCTCCCTGGCTTTGCTCGGTTATGGATTCTATTGTATCTGCATGCTCCTTTGGAATGGAATAGGACTGTGGGGATTGAACAAAACAGTAGGTTGGGCCTGGGATATCACAAACTTCGTGTGGTGGGTGGGTATCGGTCACGCGGGTACGTTGATCTCTGCGATCTTGTTGCTGTTCCGCCAGCGCTGGAGAATGTCGATCAACCGCGCTGCAGAAGCGATGACGATCTTTGCCGTTATCTGTGCCGCCACTTTCCCGTTGATGCATATGGGACGTCTCTGGTTAGGTTTCTACTGGTGTCTTCCACTTCCCAACACATGGGGATCGCTCTGGCCTAACTTCAACTCGCCTTTGCTCTGGGACGTATTTGCAATCTCAACATATTTCACAGTATCACTGGTGTTCTGGTACATGGGTCTGATTCCCGACTTTGCAACGATCCGCGACCGCGCTATCGTGCAAGGTGCAAAGGTTAGAGCCATCGTATACAACGCCCTGAGTTTTGGCTGGCAGGGAGGCGCAAAAACCTGGATGCGCTATGAATCTGTAGCGCTTATTCTCGCGGGTCTCTCTACACCGCTTGTGTTGTCGGTTCACACGATCGTATCTATGGACTTCGCGACTTCTGTTATTCCGGGTTGGCACACCACGATCTTCCCTCCGTACTTCGTTGCGGGTGCGATCTTCTCAGGCTTCGCTATGGTGTTGACGCTTCTCCTTGTAACACGTGTCGTTTTCAAACTCGAAGATTACATCACGATCTACCACATCGAATTGATGAACATCATCATCATCGTTACGGGGTCCATCGTGGGTATTGCCTATATCACCGAGCTCTTCATCTCCTGGTACTCTGGCGTTGAATATGAAGGATACGCATTCTTCAACCGTGTTCAGGGACCATACGCCTGGGCTTACTGGTCAATGATGACCTGTAATGTGATCTCGCCTCAGCTTTTCTGGATCAAGAAGATCAGAACCAGCATCGTATCAACGTTCGTGCTCTCCATCATTGTGAACATCGGGATGTGGTTCGAGCGCTTCGTGATCATCGTTACTTCTTTGCACAGGGATTACGTGCCGTCAAGCTGGACCATGTTCCACCCGACTATGTACGATATCGGTGAATATCTCTTCACTTTCGGATTCTTCTTCGCAGCTTTCCTGTTGTTCGCCAAATTCTTCCCGGTGATCAACATGGCTGAAGTAAAAAGCATCGTGAAGTCTACTTCCGAAAGAATCGGCAATGAGACGCGCATGGAAGAAGGAACTCCGATTGAAAGCGGATTACCAAGACATTAATACTGAACTGACATTCATAACTCAAAACAATGGACGTTAACAAGAATTTTCTGGTAGGTGTTTTTAATGACGAGGATGTGCTGCTTAGCGCGGTAGACAAAGTTCGCGCTAGCGGTGTCAAGATCCACGAGGTATTCACACCTTTTCCGGTTCACGGTTTGGATGAAGCACTCGGTTACAAGCGTACGCGTTTGCCGATCGCAGCATTCATGTTCGGCTTGACTGGAACCTCTCTCGCCTTGTTGATGCAGATCTGGATGCTCGGTTATGACTGGCCAATGATCATCGGTGGAAAGAACTTTGCATCTCTTCCTCCATTCATTCCGGTAACATTCGAGTTGACTGTGCTTCTTTCTG
>CBHROW010000125.1:0-14334 GCA_966080355.1 uncultured Chryseosolibacter sp. | reverse complement strand
TTGCCTTTTTATTAGCCTTCCTGGTAAGTCTTATTTTTTAGCCAATTCGGTTTTAACGCCTCTGGATCAGGTTTTTGAACCTTAGGGCTACAGGCTGAAAAAAGAATGAGCAGGGCAAAAAATCGCTTCACAAAATAAACTTTTGGGGTTGGTCGTTTACATCAATGCCACATCCATGCCAAAAACAAATCAAAAGTACATCGCGGTGACGTCAGATTGTTCGGACTGTATTAAAATAGTTAACTTTAAACAAAAGTAAGGCGTATGCTGCGATTAATATTCACACTCTGCATTGTTGCGGTGCTCATCAGTTGCCAGGAAAATGAAGTTACAAAAAGTGATTTCACAGGTAAAGAGATCACGTATCAGTTGTTGCCGGGCTCATCGTATGCGATAAGCGGAACGGTTAACGTTAAAGAAAAGAAGGACGGCAGCTCGCTCATACGCATTGAATTGACAGGCACGGAAGGTGAACTGTTTCACCCCGTTCACCTTCACCTTGGCGACATCACAACACCCGATAGCGATGTGGCCGCGCTTCTCAATCCGGTCAAAAGCAGCACAGGCATCAGCGAAACCATACTTACAATGCTTGCCGATGAAAGTACGATCTCTTATGCGCAGATCCTCGAACTCAACGCGTCCATCAAAGTTCACCTGGGTGCGTCCGGACCAGACAAGAATATCATTCTCGCAGCCGGAAACATTGGCGAAGCTTCAGCGCGCGATGTTGCGGGTGGAAGAACGGGCGTGGCGGTGTGCAAATGATTCGGGAAGATTTACGATTCCTGATTTCTGATCGGGTTCAATTCACGACTGCGTTTAATCAGAAATCAAAAATCTTAAGCTCTTTTTTCCGAATACAATTCATGCTTCAACAATCGACAGGATTTGAAATTTGAAATTTTACAGTTGAAATTTTTGCATTCGCCACTCCGGCCAGGCGTATCCTTTCTTGTCTTCGTCTTTTTTCTGGGTCCGCTACAAGCTCAAACCGTTTCCGATTACTTCAAGAAATTTCCCGGGAAACCTGAATCCATCAACATCGACAACCCCGATGAGCATACGAGGGTAACGGTCGATACAAAAAATGCTTACATCAAAGTCAGCTATGATGATGCTGATTATTCCTATGAATATGGAGGTGAAGTAGCATTCACTTATTTTGTAAAAGCAGATAAACAGAAGATTTTCGGATACACCGAATTCTTTGAAGGACCGAGCAGCTCTTCAGCAAGCATTCAATTTTTTCAGCTGGAGAAAGATAAATGGCACGAAGTTTCCGTATTGCCCGATCTTTCCCTCACCGATTTCGATTCAACCTCGGCCATGGTCGACAGCGTTGGCTCTGAATACAACATTCAATATACGCTGCCTCAGCAAGGAACCGATATTAAAGCGAATGTTCTCGAAGTTGGCGAGAACAACACACCGTTCGACTATGCAACTTATCTGGACTTCATCCGGAAACTGCCGGAGTTAACATTGAAGTGGAACAAGTTGACTGGAATGTTCGAGATCAAGAAAGACTGATCTCGCGCTAATCAGAAATCAGAAATTGGAAACCAGAAATCAGAAATCTTACACTCTTCTCGTTCCCGCATACAACTCATACTCCAACAACCGACAATCGATCTTTGCATTGTAAAACTCGATCCGTCTTGAAGCTTTCAAACCGATCTTTTTCGCAAGGTCGAGGTTTCCTGTGAAGATGTATCCCGAATATCCCTGGCACCTGTTCTTCATGAAATCTCCGATACGCGCGTAGGTGGTTTCAAGAGCGCTCACTTCACCAAGACGTTCGCCATATTCAGGATTGAAATACACCACGCCCTTATCCTGAGGCACTTCCGTTTTTTCAAAGTCACATACCTGGAAGTCGATCATGTTTTCAATGCCTGCGGCTGCAGCATTTACTTTTGAAATATGAATGGCATCTGCGCTGATATCGGTGGCAATGACTTTCAATCCGTCAATGGCCTTGATCTGATCCTTAAGTTTCTGAAACTCCTGTTCATAGATTACGCGCTCGAACCCCATTACATGCATGAATGAATAATTCTGACGATACAATCCTGGTCTGCGATTGGTGGCAAGAAGTACAGCTTCAATAGCAAGCGTGGATGATCCGCACATTGGATTGACAAAAGGTGATAGCCTGTCCCACTTCGTTGCCATGAGCGTGGATGCTGCAAGTGCTTCCAACATCGGTGCCTTGCCCGGAATTTTTCGAAAGCCGTGCTTCGCCAGTGTTTCCCCGGAAGTATCTAGAAATATCTCGGCCTGGTTATCGCGCCAGAAAAGATGGATGACAATTCTATCGAGCAATGAACCTGTGTTCGGCCGAACTCCGGCTTGCTGACGAATCCGGTCGACAATAGCATCTTTGACTTTCACATTGATGAACATCGAATTGTTCACCGTGGGGTGATCGACATTGCTGGTCACTGAGAAGTAGCCGTCTTTCGGGATTATGTTTTCCCACGAATATGCGTTGACGTGTTTATAAACATCAACGGGGCTATCCGCTCTAAAATCCTTCAGCGCATAGTGGACCTGGCTGCCGCAGCGGAGGTTGAGATTCAGCCTAACACAGTCTGCCACCGTTCCGCGCAAAGCTATACCCGTGGCAAAGGCGTTTGCAGGTTCGAAGCCCAACTCACGCACTTCCTGCTCGAGGTAGGGAGCGAGCCTTTTGTTGCATGTGATGACTATCCTGCTTTGTTGCGTGAAGAGGTTCATGAGATTGTGCTGACAAAATCCTGCGCTGTCATTACCGGAATAGCAGACGTTTTAAAATCCTTTACATTTCGCGTCACCAACACCTTGATCTTATTTTCAATCGCTGTATAATATTGGACGGCATCTTCGAAATCCCGAAAATCCGATTGAAGCGCAAGGTCAACGATCTTTTCATCAACGCCAAGAACGCGGGTTAAAACCTTGAACCGTCCCAGTATCTTTCGGGATTCACCCACAGAATTATCGTGACGAAGAATGTAGTGAATGTTTGTAAATGATAAGCTTGAAACACAGATCTGAATTTTTTTTTGATCAGCCAGGGTAAAAAGAACGGCAGCCGCGTCATAGTGAGGCTTACGTTGGGTCAACAGATCCAGGCAGATGTCAGTATCAACGAAAACGGTTTCTCTCAAGAATATTTCTTTTTAAGATATTTCGCATAGTCCGTCCGTTGTTCTTTGGCTGGGTTTTTAGAAACGCCAGAAATACTTTTTACCAACGGGGATATAGTCAGGTCGGCCGGCTGATCTGCGATCTTTTCAAGGTAGTTCTGAACCATTTGAGACAAGCTGGTCTTGCGTTTTTTCGCGAGAGCCTTCCCTTTTTCGATGGTCGTTTTCTTCAGTTTTAATGTAAGTTTGACATCCATACGTATAAAGATACAAAAATTATACGTACTAGTCACACAAAAGTTATTTCCTTCACTCGAAAGGTACGAACATCACCATCAACCAAAATCTCCAATTCACCGTGGTCATTGACCCCAGTGATCGAACCGGCAAATAATTCGTCTTCACGTCTGAAATTTCGAACCACACCCATCGCAAAAAGTTGTTCCAGATACTCACTCTTGAGGCCAGCCATTTTGTTTTCGCGAAGCTGTAAATATCTTTTTTCAAAAAAGCTCACCAGCGTTTCGAAAATCTCTTGCAGATCGAATTCACGGTTGGCCGATCGTCTCATTGACGTAGCCCCGATTCCGCCAAACTCCAACTGGTTCACATTTAACCCGATTCCTACCACAGACGTTGAAATAACCGATCCGCGAATTTGATTTTCAACGAGAATACCACAGATCTTCCCTTCGTTCACAAGAATATCGTTCGGCCATTTGATCCTGATATCAGCCGTCAGTAATTTCTTCAGCGTATCCCAAACCGCCAATGAGGTTATGATGTTCAGGAAAAATTGATCCTTGATCATCAGGAAAGACGGCTTCAGCAGAATGGACAGCGTAACATTTTTGCCTGGTTCGACCACCCATGTATTACCGCGTTGCCCACGACCAGCAGTTTGATAGCTGGTAATCACTACCATTCCTTCTGCAGTTGACTGATTCTGAGCTAATTCGAGCGCAAGGGTGTTGGTGGAATGACATTCTGGCACAAAAACCACGTTCTTACCCACGAAAAGCGTGTTGGCAGGAATTTTATACAAAGTATTTGGTTAATTTTGCAAGTTATTAATATACCTAACACTAAAAACCATTCAAGCTTAATGGCGAAGAAAAGGAAGGGCGTCAGTTCCGAAAAACTCAGCGAGACGATCGTGAAGGGAATGCAAGAAAAAAAGGCGACTGATATTGTAGTTATGGACCTTCGTAAAGTTAAAAATGCCGTTGCCGATTTTTTTGTAATTTGTTCCGGTAATTCCGACAAGCAATTAGACGCAATTGCCGACTCCGTTGACGAAGAAGTTTACAAAGCCCTGAAAGAAAATCCCTGGCATACCGAAGGTAAGAACAATAAAGAATGGATGTTGCTCGACTACATTGATGTTGTGGCTCATGTTTTTAGGAAAGACCGGAGGGAATTCTACGCATTAGAAAGGCTCTGGGGCGATGCCGAGATCGTAGAAATCGAGGACACACACTAGAACCAAATCCACATCCGCACGTTATTCACTAGAATATTTTAATCGACTCATAAAACACAAATGGCTGACAAGAATAGAGAAAACAAACCTTTGTTACCGAACAAGGCACCGCGTGGCAACTATCAGATCTGGGTGATCCTGGCCACGATCGCGGTGATCTTGGGGGTGATGTATATAAACAACTCAAGCGACCTCAAGGAAATCAATCAATACGAATTTGAGCAGATGGTAAAGAGTGGAGATGTGCGCAAGGTAACGCTGATCAAAAACCAGGAAATGGTCGAGATCACACTTACCTCGGAAGCACTCCAGAATGCAAAATACAAGCAAGATATCACTGAAGGTCCACTCGGCTCCAGCGCAAGCGGACCGCATTACAAAATGCCGATCACCTCGATCGATCGCTTCGATGAAAAGTATGAAGAGTTAATGAAAAAAATTCCGGATGAAGCAAACCGCCCGGAATACACTTCGACCACACGCGAAAACTATTTCAACGTTTTCATCCAGTGGGGATTCCTGTTTCTTTTGTTGTTCGGTTTCTGGATGTTGATGCGCAGGATGACCGGTGGTGGCGGTCCTGGCGGACAGATCTTCAACATCGGAAAATCTAAAGCAGCACTTTTTGACGCAGAGAATAAAGTAAAGATCACGTTCGAAGACGTAGCCGGCCTTGATGAGGCAAAAGAGGAAGTAAAAGAGATCGTTGACTTCCTGAAAAACCCTGGCAAATTCACCAAACTCGGTGGAAAAATTCCGAAAGGCGCACTGCTTGTGGGCCCTCCGGGTACCGGTAAAACTTTGCTTGCAAAAGCTGTAGCCGGTGAAGCAGCCGTACCGTTCTTCTCACTCTCGGGCTCTGACTTCGTGGAAATGTTCGTGGGCGTGGGTGCCGCGCGTGTTCGCGACCTTTTTAAACAAGCAAAGGAAAAAGCGCCATGTATCGTATTCATTGACGAGATCGATGCGATCGGCCGTTCACGCGGGCGCGGACAATTGCCCGGAGCAAACGATGAACGCGAGAATACCCTGAACTCACTGCTCGTTGAGATGGACGGTTTTGCAACCGACTCCGGTGTGATCATCCTTGCGGCTACCAACCGCCCTGATGTTCTTGACTCTGCGTTGTTGCGCCCGGGTCGTTTCGACCGACAGATCAGTATCGATAAGCCAGACATTGTTGGCCGGGAGCATATTTTCAAAGTCCACCTCAAGCCCATCAAACTTGATCCGACTGTCGATGTAAAAAAACTTTCTGCGCAAACACCTGGATTTGCCGGTGCCGAGATTGCGAACGTATGTAACGAAGCCGCACTCATTGCCGCCCGCAGAGACAAGAAGGCAGTTGACATGCAGGACTTCCAGGATGCTATCGACCGTGTGATCGGTGGACTGGAAAAGAAAAATAAAATTATTTCTCCCGAAGAGAAAAAGATCGTGGCATTCCACGAAGCCGGTCATGCTGTGGCTGGCTGGTTCCTGGAGCACGCAGATCCATTGGTTAAGGTAAGCATCGTTCCACGAGGAGTAGCTGCATTGGGATACGCCCAATACCTTCCAAAAGAACAATTCCTGTATCAGACCGAACAGATGCTTGATGAAATGTGCATGGCCTTCGGAGGCCGCGCTGCTGAAGAACTTGTCTTCGGAAAAATTTCAACGGGCGCACTGAGCGATCTCGAAAGGATCACCAAGATGGCTTATGGAATGGTGACGATCTATGGTATGAACAAAGAGATCGGAAACATGTCGTACTATGATTCAAAAGCATCGGACGGTTACAATTTCCAGAAACCATACTCAGACGCTACTGCCGAAAAGATCGACAAGGAAGTAAGAAGCATCATCGACCAGTCATACAAAAGAACAATTGCGTTGCTGACACAACATCGTCAGCACCTTGACGTGATTGCAAAAGAGCTGCTTGAGAAAGAGATCCTGTTCCAATCAGATCTTGAAAGATTGATCGGCAAACGTCCATTCGATAAGCCGACCACATATCAGCAATTTACGAACGGTCAGGGCAAATACGAGAAGAAACAACATGAAAATGAACAGCCAGGAGTAGATCCGACACCAACACTTGAAGGTGAAAACCCGGACAGGCTGAAGGGATAAAAACATGAAGAGCCCGGAGTTACTTCCGGGCTTTTTTAAAATGCCAACCGCGAAGAGCGCAAAAGGCGCGAAATAATCCATTTGAGATGCAGCAATATAAACTAAATGCATCGCTATGGATGAAAATGAGATTGCCAGAATTATTGTAGACTCTGCCCTCAAGGTTCACAAAAAGCTAGGACCTGGCTTGCTCGAATCTTCTTACATCCATTGCATGGCATATGAGTTAACAAAGCACGGCTTAATTTGCGAGCGGGAAAAAGCTCTTCCTTTGATCTATGAAGAGATTCGGCTCGAGCAGGGTTATCGAATTGATTTGCTTGTGAATGGAAAGGTGATAATTGAAGCAAAATCTGTTGCAGAAATTTCGGATGTTCACATTTCTCAACTCCTTACCTATCTAAAGTTATCGGGTTGCAGATTGGGGCTTCTTCTAAATTTTAACGTAAGTTTGATGAAGGATGGAATTAAGCGATTTGTCAATAAACTTTGAGCGAAATCTTGGCGAACTTCGCGCCTACTTCGCGTCCTTTGCGGTTTTGCATTTATGAGGATCGAATCTCTTTCACACAAGAAGATCTTTTTTGCTTCGGACTTTCATTTGGGAGTTCCCAACTTTACAGAATCATTGGCCCGTGAGCGGAAGATCGTTGCCTGGCTCGACTCCATCAAACATGAAGCGCACAGCATTTACCTCGTAGGCGATATTTTCGATTTTTGGTTCGAGTATAAATACACGATCCCTCGCGGATTCATTCGGCTTCAAGGGAAATTGGCTGAGTTGAGAGACGCAGGAATTCCGATCATCCTCTTCACCGGCAACCACGACATGTGGATGTTCGATTACTTCACAAAAGAACTCGACATTCCGATCTACCGCAATCCCATTGAACTCGAAGTGGGCAAACATAAGATCATGATTGGCCATGGCGATGGTCTTGGTCCGGGAGATCATACCTATAAGATCCTGAAGAAATTTTTCAACAGCAGCACTTGCCAGTGGCTGTTCGCGCGATTGCATCCGAACTTCGCATTTTGGGTTGCACAAACCTGGTCTCGTAAAAGCAGGATATCGAACCTCAAACGCGAAGAAAAATTCCAAGGGGAAGAAGGTGAGTTTCTGTGGGTGCATTGCCGCGAGCTTGAAAAGTCCGACCATCACGATTTCTATATCTTCGGACATCGGCACCTTCCCCTCGACTTGAAAATTTCAGACACAAGCCGTTACATCAACCTTGGAGAATGGGTTCATTTTCAAACCTATGCTGTGTATGACGGCACGAATGTTGAATTAAAAACATTCAATCCTGCGAAAGCATGAAGAAAATAATTTGGCTGACTTTGTTATTGACACCAGGCTCGATCCTGGCTCAGACAAAAAAGATCAAAACGCTCGAAGTGAGCGACACGATCACATTTGCAACCGTAGACCGCGCAGGTGATCTTTATTTCGTGCTGCGTGACGGTCAAATTCAAAAGTTCGATCGCGATGGAAAACTCATAGTCCTTTACAGGCACAAAGGTATTCCATCGCTGTTCGATGCCGGAGACGGAACCAGCTCGATGGTTTATTATCGGGAAAACCAAGAATACGACTACCTCAGTCCATCTTTTGAAATCAACGCCTCCTATCGAATCGATTCTGCTTTCGCAATCGAGCCCTGGTTGATCACACCGTCACGCGATCACAAGCTCTGGCTTCTCGATAAAGCCGACAACAGCCTCAAGAAGATCAACGTAAAAGAGTCTGTAGTCGAGATCGAAGTGATCATACGGGAAGAAAACATTGCCCATGTTCAGCAGATCAAATTGCTTCGCGAGTATCAGAACTTCGTGTTCATGCTCGATCCGCATAAAGGGATTTTCGTGTATAACACCATGGGTAAGCCCATCAAAGTCGTCAACGCAAAGGGCATAAAGAGCTTCAATTTTCTGGGCGAAGAGCTCTATTACGTTAAAGACGGCAACATCAACTTCCTCGACCTTTTTACTGCCGACACGCGTACCATTCCACTTCAGGCGAAAGTCGACTTCGCGCTTTTCAGTGAGGGTAGATTAATTCTCGTAAAGGATAAAGTGATCGACTTCTTCGAGTACAATGGCAACTAATTTTTCTCACCGCAGGGACGCTAAGGCGCAAAATTTCGCAGAGAAAACACACTCCTGATAACGCTCGGATGCCAGCATTTTTATTGGCCTCGTGTCTTGGTGTCTTTGTGGCCTATGCATTCTGTTCATTTTTGAACATATTTGTGCATCGAAGGACAATAGTGTTCGCCAAACCTGCAAAATTTCCATCGAAACACGGTTGGCACAGTATTTCCTTGTCTAAGCGTTTACTCTAAATCTAAATTCTACGTGACTCAGGAAGGCGGAAAAATCCTAATGATTGATGATGATGAGGATGTGCTCCTCGCAGCTAAGATGCTCCTTAAAAAGCAAAATCATCATGTGATCATCGAAAAGAACCCCAACAAAATTCCATTCTTACTCAACAACGACACCTATGATGTCATTTTGCTCGATATGAATTTCAGCAAAGACATCACGAGTGGAAAAGAAGGATTTCATTGGCTCGGTCAGATATTGGAAAGAGATCCGAACGCAGTTGTCATCCTGATCACGGCTTTCGGTGACGTTGAAATGGCAGTGCGGGCATTGAAGCAGGGGGCGACCGACTTTATTCTAAAACCATGGCAGAACGAAAAGCTCGTGGCTACGATCTCTACTGCAATTCGCCTCAAGCAATCCTACAACCAGGTCGATAAACTGAAGAAAGCGAAGGAGATGCTCGAGGAACAGATCAGCAAACCTTTCGGAGAGATCATCGGAACCAGTCAGGCCATCAAAGATGTATTTGCCCTTATTGACAAAGTGGCAAAAACGGATGCCAATGTTTTGATCCTCGGTGAGAACGGAACCGGAAAAGAATTGATCGCAAGAGCGATACATCAACGTTCACTGCGCAAAGACTCGAGTTTCGTATCGGTCGACATGGGTGCGATCACCGAAACTCTTTTTGAAAGCGAACTTTTCGGACATAAGAAAGGCGCGTTTACCGATGCACGAGAAGACCGGCCCGGCCGCTTCGAGCTTGCCAATGGAGGAACATTATTCCTTGATGAGATCGGCAACCTCAGCATGGCGTTGCAAAGCAAATTGTTAAGCGCGTTGCAGTCGCGGCAGGTAACACGCGTTGGCGCAAACCAACCTGTTCCTGTTGATATCCGGTTGATCTGCGCTACCAACATGCCGCTGCATAAGATGGTACAGGAGGGAACTTTCCGACAAGACTTGCTCTATCGTATCAACACTGTTGAAATTCATGTTCCTCCACTGAGTGAACGCGTTGAAGACATTCCGTTGCTCGCCCAACATTACCTGCAGTACTATGCAAAAAAATATCACAAGCAGGTAACGATGATCGCCCCCGAAGCGATGGACAAACTTAAGCGCTACGTGTGGCCCGGTAATATTCGCGAGCTCCAGCATTCGATCGAGCGCGCGGTGATCATGACCGACTCACCTTCGTTACAAGAGACAGATTTTCTATTGAGCCGTTCGCTGTCAACCAACTCGAATGCCAATACGTTAAATCTTGATGAAGTGGAAAAGGCCGCTATCGCCAAAGCACTTCAAATGCATAATGGGAATATTTCAAAAGCAGCAGACGAACTCGGACTAACACGTGCATCGCTTTATCGAAGGATGGAAAAATATGGACTTTAATTGGCGTTCGCCAGTTATGCCGCGCGTGGCCATACTCTCGGCCACCATTTTTTTGTTTGCGTTTTTCTCCTTCTCGAAAGGTGACTGGATATTTTCGTTGATTTTTCTGGGCGTAAGCGTCTACCAGGTGAAGCTACTCATCGAGTACCTCGACCGGTCTCATGAGAATATCGCATCGTTCCTTGATTCGATCCGCTTCGATGATCTCTCCTATTCGTTTAAAACCGAGAGCGATGATCCTGTGGTTCAGCGCCTACATAAGGAATTGAATGAAGCAATGATGAAGCTTCGGAATTCGCGCAGGGAAAAAGACTCCGAATTTCTCTTCTTCAAGAATATCGTCATGCACGTTGGGATTGGGCTGATCATTCTCAAAGAAGATGGCCGGATCGAGATCTTCAACAGCGCAGCCAGGCGTTTATTGAAGATCAACCGTGCAGAAAATATAAACGACCTGAAAGAAGTAAGCGAAACGCTGGTCAATGTGTTTATCAAATTGAAGACCGGTGGCAGAGAGCTCGTGCGTTTAAAGATCGGGGATGATTTCGTTCAGCTCTCCATCTATGCGATCGAACTTACATTACGCGGTGAAAATGTCAAGCTGATCTCTATCCAGAACATTCAAAGCGAATTGGAAGAAAAGGAAATGGAAGCGTGGCAGAATCTTGTGCGTGTCCTTACCCACGAGATCATGAACTCGGTTACTCCGATTTCATCTCTCGCTGGAATTGTGGAGGAAGAATTGAAACAGCATATGGAAGCGCAGCAATCGGAGCCACTTACCAACGACCAGCTCAGCGATATTCATCTTTCGCTACAAACGATCAGCAAGCGCAGTGAAGGTCTCATTCATTTTGTAAAAGAATTCAGAAGCCTCACCAGCATTCCTAAGCCAAGGCAAGTTCAGATCGAGGTGAAAACATTGCTCGAAGAGCTGACCATGCTCCACAAAAAAGAACTCCAGGAGAAGAACATCCAACTCAAGATATCCGTCTACCCGGACGATCTTACCATATCCGCAGATAAGAACATGATCGAGCAGGTTGTCATCAACCTCATCAAAAATGCGATCCAGGCTTTCGAAGACCAGGAAGAAAAAATCATCGAGGCAAAAGCATCGTTGAACGAAAAGTCAAGGCCTGTAATTTCCATCAAAGACAACGGAACGGGTATCGATCCGGAGGCCATGGAAAAAATATTCATTCCGTTCTTTACCACGAAGAAGACCGGTTCGGGTATTGGGCTTTCGCTCTCCCGCCAGATCATGAGACAACATCAGGGAACACTGACAGTGAAATCAACTGTTGGTAAGGGTACGGAGTTTTTTATGAGGTTTTAAGGAATTCCTGGCTCAACCTACCATCATAAAAAACGTATTACAAAATTGACGAATGAAAAGAAACCCGGTTGATGATTTCATTGTCAGGAGTTAAGCTTTTTGTCTAGCTTTTAAAATTGTTGTCGGCCTTTGGCTGCAAAAAACCGGATGTTTGTTTCTTTCAAGCTTCAATCTTCGAAGCTTCCCAGCCAATGATACTGGCTTTGCGTGTACTTCCCCAATGATACCCTCCCAGAACACCGGTGGACTGAATTACGCGGTGACAAGGGATCAGGTAGGCAACTGGGTTAGCCGCAATAGCGGAAGCTACCGCTCGCGAAGCAGCGGGTTTGTCAATCTCTTTGGCCACAGTACCATAGGTCGAAAGCCCCCCGAAGGGAATCTTCAACAATGTCTCCCAAACTTTCACTTGAAAATCTGTACCCTTCAGGTGAAGCTTGATCTGATTGAGTTTGCTCCAGTCGTTCTGAAAAATAAAGAGCGCATGTTGCTGAATAAGGTCCAGCTTTTTAATAAAAGTAGCATTAGGAAATCTTTCCTGCATCTTGACAAAAGCCACCGATTCCTCCTCTTCAAAAGCCATCACACAAATACCCTTGCTTGTCGAGCCAATGATAATATTTCCAAAGGGGCTCTCCGCAAAGCTGTAATGAATAACCAAATTCTTTCCACCATTCTTGTACTCTGCGGGAGTCATGCCCTCGATTTTGATGAACAGGTCATGTAAACGGCTTGTTCCTGAAAGCCCTGTCTCAAATGCTGCATCAAAAATTGATGCTGAACTTTCTTTCAGCATTTTTTTCGCGTGCTCCAAACTAATGTATTGCAAAAATTTCTTAGGACTCGTTCCCGCCCACTCCGTAAAGAGGCGCTGAAAATGAAATGGACTTAAGTGTACCTTTTCCGCCACTTCATCGAGATTGGGTTGCTCTTTGAAGTTACTGCTGATGTAATGAATAGCATCTGCAATACGCTCATAGTGTACAAAAGAGTTGTTGTCTTTTTTCATAACTGTAAATTATGAAATAAAGATGGCGCTTTTACCGGCTTACAAAAATCTGATTCTTGCTGTTTTTAGTTTGGTTATTCGATTTATTATGTGTCTAGCTGGTAAGTGAGCAATAATCAGATTTAAAACGGGCTTTCATACTCTCAATTTTGATTCATCAATGAGGGACATTATGAAAACTCAAGAAAAATTTGATTACCTGATCGAAGGATACCAGAAAGGAATACTGGTTTACAAAGCAAAAATGCAAGCTGATCCGGACTTGAAGGAAGTGATCATTCACTTGTCTCAGGTCTATAACGGATCAAAAAATGAAGACGGAGAATTCGTCTTATGGACATACAAACTCTTAGGCAATTGACGAGTGATGTCCTGAGCGCGGAGGTTCAAACCTAAGATCTTTATTCCATTTTTTACCACAAAGAAAACTGGTTCCGGCATCAAACTTTCCCTCTCACTTCAGATCATGAGACAACAGCAGGGAACACTGATAGTAGAATCAACTGTTGGTAAGAGGACGGAGTTCTTTATGAGATTCTAATGCAAGTTCACAGTTGTCAGTTGACAGTTCACGGCAGCTTTTCCTCTTTCGTGAGGTGACATTCGAATGGCATGATCTACAGTGAACTGTCAACCGTGAACCGTGAACTCTAATAAGCATGTGTCTCGCAAAAATCCTTATGTGAATTTCCATAACGATCATAAACACTATACGTAAAATCGATCGTGCTTCCGTAAACATTTCCCGCGCCTTCAATCTCGTAGCCATTCACAACCTGGTAAGGAATCGTAATCCTGTCACCTTTTACATTTGCGTAAACCCCGATGTCTGCTGCGTAAAAGTTATCAAGATAGATCTCATTGTAAGGTCCGGATTTGCTGATATGGATCGTGTAATAAGTGTAGTCATCAAAAGTTCTGCTATACTCTTCCACATCATAACGGCCCACAACGCGGTCGCGTGAGTCGTAGCGAGGTTCAACCGAATCGATGTAACAGGAAGTCATCAAAAAGCCTGCAAACAGGATCAGCATAAAGGTTTTCATAACAAGCCATTTAGCGGCTATGTGATGTAATACAAGTTTGGAGCCAATCTCTTGCAATATGAAATTTCCCAAGATCAAATATCGGAGCGATGACGATAAGGAACGCGCTACTGGGGCTGGGCAGCCAGAATCAGAAAAAACATTTGACTTCGAGTCTTCGTGCCTTTTGTGGCTAAAAAGAAAAAACCTCGCGAGGGCGAGGCTTTAGGTTAAAAAATGTCAGGTACGTCTTACCTGAATTTTTTGAATAAGCATTCCGACACCGGCAAAAAATATTTACAACCAACAACCACTACGAATGGAGTAAATGACCAGTCGTGCCGGAAATGCTAGCTCTTTAATCTACATTGTCGTGCAGAAATTTATTGTTGCCTAACAATGAGTTATCGTCATTGAGATTATATTTTGAAATGTACGGTTCTGAAGAGTGCGGTACATCGTTCATCTTCACCCCCCTGCGGAGATAAGCCGGCAAC
>CBHROW010000124.1:0-14352 GCA_966080355.1 uncultured Chryseosolibacter sp. | reverse complement strand
TATGCTTTCTCTCGCCTGCAATCGAAAAATAAGCCGTTTGTGTTTTCGGTGCCGAGCGGAAACTTCGGCAATGTAACGGGTGGGCTATTGGATAAAAGAATGGGCTTGCCGATCGATCATTTTGTAGTGGCCACGAACAGAAACGACATCGTTCCAAAATATCTTCAAAACGGAACGTTTGAACCGCGTCCTTCTTTGCAAACCATGAGCAACGCTATGGACGTGGGCAACCCGAGCAACTTCGAAAGAATAGCCGATCTTTTCAACAATGATCTCGCCCGCATTCGTACGGAAATTTCAGGCTATGCATTTTCCGATAATGAAACCGCTATGGCACTGAAGCAAGTGAAACAAACGCGGGGCTATGTGATGGATCCTCATGGCGCAGTCGGCTACTGCGGTTTGAAGCAATATCTCGATTTGAATCCAAACAGGATCGGTGTATTTCTCGAGACGGCTCATCCCGGAAAATTCAAGGAGGTTGTTGAATTGGTTCTGAATGAATCAATAAAGCTTCCGGAAAGTCTTCAAAAATTCCTCGGAAGAAAAAAACTCGCCAGTTCGCAATCCACAGATTTTTCCAAATTTAAAGCTACGCTTCACGAAGCTCTTGCACCTCAGCCAAAATAGCCAATAACCAAGACCATTTGGCTATTTTTTCCATCCCTGTTCGCCCAGGAGAGGCACAAAAGCAAAGTTTGCGAACTCTTCTTTAATGAGACCGCCATTGACTTTTCGAATCCTAAACATTTTCTGCGATTCACGATCGCCAACCGGAATAATCAAAATACCACCCTCGGCCAGCTGGTCGGTTAATGCTTTGGGAACGACAGGGGCACCGGCCGTAACAATGATTTTATTGAAAGGAGCTTTAGCGGGAAGCCCTTTTGATCCATCGCCATAAAAAAAATAAGGCGAATATCCCATTTGGGGAAGAAAATCCCGGGTATGTTCAAAAAGTTTGCGATTATATTCAATAGTGTAAACCCGGGCGCCCAATTCCAGTAAAATGCACGCCTGATAACCCGACCCCGTCCCAATTTCGAGCACCTTGTCGCCAGGCCGGATTTCGAGCTTTTCCGTTTGAAATGCCACCGTATAAGGCTGCGAAATCGTTTGTCCTTCCCCGATTGGAAATGCCTTATCCTGATACGCGTGTTCGAGCAGGGCGTTTTCAAAGAAAAAGTGCCTCGGAACCTTGCCTACTGCATCCAGAATTCTGGGGTCAGAAATGCCCTTTTTTTGAAGCATTTTTACCAGTTTATTCCGCAATCCCCGCTGCTTGTAATTGTCCTCTAACATGCAATTTTGGCACAAAAAAGCCATTTTTTCAGGCTTCACAAAGTTTATAAGAATCTTTAGGAAATCTCGGAACGATGCCGTTACTTTAAAGTCCTCTCCACACAGTGAATCAGCTTTTTGCCATAGCGTTTTCCTGTGTAACCTGCTCCTGACAGTAGCCTTAAAACCTACTGCAAGGGCAGGTATAGGAGGGAGATTTTCCTATCTCCCCATTCTCCAAAAAAACAATTCCGTTAACTCATTTTTTCAGCCGTTTAATGCTGATGGTGAAAGCATTTTTTGGATTATCGTGAATGAGCATGTTGAGTTCTGCGTTACTGAATCCGGATTGTTTTAAAGCAGGAAAAAGTTTTTTCCAAATGGCCGTATAACCCCTGAAATTTCCTCCACCAGGTTTTCCAGGCTCATACCATCCGGCATCGTGAGAGATCAGTACCCGGTGAAGAACGTTCGCATTTTTAAGAAACATCAGCCGATCAACGTAATCTTCTATGTTCTCATCGCTCACACCATCGAGGCTAACCCATGCATTCATTTTCACTGCCTCCACGTAAGCAGTCTTTTCTTTTTCATTCTGCGCATGCACCCAAATGAAAGCAGATGGGTCGATTTTCTCTTTTTTTAAAATTTCAATTTGCTCGAACGCAGGAATGGCCGGGCCGGTGTGGGAAGCGATTATCAATCCTGATTTGAGATGCGTGAGCCCTGCTGCGCGAACCAACTTCTTTGAAATGTCAGTCAATGATGCAGGATTCACGCTGATCTTGATGAAGCCAGGTTTAATGCCAGTCTTTTCAATTCCAAACCTCCATTCATAGATCCAGCGATTTGAAAGCGCCTCCGCTGTTTCGGTAAATGCGTGATCGGGAAGGAATTTGTTATCCGACCCTCCGTAATAGCCGGTGTTGGTGATGATTTGCAAACGGGAAGCTGACGATAACTTCTCCAGCAACTCAACATCGCGCCCAAGGTACTTTGGCGTACAGTCGATGAATGTGAGAAATCCGAGCGCTTTAACTTCATCGAGATAAGGAAGTACTTTTTCGATCACCTCATCGCGATTCCACCGATCTGGACTAGCGAGCTTTGCTCCGATGAGATCTACAAGAACGTGCTCATGTGTGAGGGTGTTCCCCATGTTTGCGGGATCAATGGGTCCGCGCACGGTCATAACGATCGACTTTTTTTCTTGCAGATTTGCGAATGTTGGAAGCGAACTGGCACTCAAAGACAAGGCAGTGACGGTCTTGATGAAGTTTCTGCGTGAGGGTTTGAACATATATTCGCGAATTGTCGTTTAACGAATAACTTTACTTCTTGTATTCAGGTTATTATCTTTGTGCAATGCACGGTCGGAGGAAAATTACATTAAACTTTTGGAGGACGGTAACGTCAGTGTTACTTCTTTCGGTTTATGTTGTGTTTTCTATCGGGGTGTTGAAAGCGACCCATGTTTGTATGGGGCGCCAGGCTTCGGTTGAGTATTTCACCTCCGAAGCAAAAAAATGTCCGTGTGCACTTTTCTCAAACGAGAAGTCGGACTGCTGTCATGACGAGCAAGCGTTGATCAAAATCGATAACGAGCAGAAGGTTATATCAAGCGTTTCTGCTCCGATACCCGTCTGGAAACTTGAACGCTTGTTTACCCACAAGCTCCTGACCGTGGTTCGTCCGGTTAACGAGCATCTTGTTAAACAATTCGATTCTTCACCACCACCACCGAAGCTTCCGCTTTTCAAACAACATCGCAGCTACGTATTTTATGAAGATGAACACATCGCATGAGGGCCCGTGCCCTTGCGTAGTCAATGTTCATTCACATAAAATATATCAAATCATGAAAATCAATATTCTTCTTCTTTCAATATGTCTTGTAGTGGTTACTGCAGGCTCGTCATTCAGTCAAAGTAAAACTGTCAAGACCAATTTCAAAGTTTACGGCAATTGCGTGATGTGTAAAGAACGCATCGAAACAGCACTTGATCATTCCGGTGTAAAAATGGCGAGTTGGGACCCGAAGACAAAAAACCTCGAAGTGGTTTACAATTCGAAAAAACTTACAGAGCAGGACATCCACAATCTCATTGCAGCAGTCGGGCATGATACCGACAAAGCGAAAGCAAGTGATGAAGTCTATGCCAAGCTTCCCTTCTGCTGTCTTTACCGTGATCACGAACACAGCGGTATGAAAGACGATAAGAGTTCAGTAAGCCACCACGATCATCATTAATATGTTATCGCGGAAATTGAGCATCATCGCAATGTCGGTGATGCTTCTATCGCTTTCGGTTCCTTCTGCAGGGCAGCATTTGATGGGACTGGTCGTGCAAAAGAACTCTGCCGGCACCGATGAGGCCGTACCTGGCGCGAATGTATTCTGGCTCGGCACAACCGATGGCGCAACTACCGGTTTGAACGGAATTTTTATGATCGAGAAAAAGCCTGGTGAAAACAAACTGGTCATCAGCTTTACTGGAATGGTGGCTGACACTTTAACGATCACAAACCAGACGAACATCAAAGTCGAGCTGAAACCGATTCAACTCAAGGAAGTCATCATAGAGGGATGGAACCCCAGCACCGGGCTCGCGCATTCACGACCCGTTAACACCTTGGTGATGCTCGAAAAAGAATTGTTCAAAGCCGCGTGCTGCAATCTTTCGGAAAGCTTCGAGACAAATCCATCGGTTGACGTGGCGTTTACAGACGCCCTTACCGGAACACGACAAATTCAAATGCTGGGTCTTGCAGGTCCGAACACGCTGATCTCTATTGAGAACATGCCAGGTGTTAGAGGCCTTGCGTCAAGCCAGGGAATCCAATTTATTCCAGGCACATGGATCAATTCCATCGAAGTGACGAAGGGGGTCGGACCCGTAGTGAACGGCTACGAAAGCATTGCAGGACAGATCAACGTTGAGTTGAAAAAGCCACAGCAAAGTGAAAAGCTGTATCTGAACGGCTATGTGAACCAATCGGGAAGGAGTGAGGCGAACGTGAATTATACTGCCATGACGGGAGAAAAGTGGGCTACAACGTTTCTGCTACACGCAAGCGCGCGGCCCTTTATGATGGATCAAAACGAAGATGGTTTCCTTGATTTTCCAACGGGCAGGCAATTCAATGCCATCAATCGCTGGGTGTACAACAGCGGAACGGGTTGGCTCGGGCAATTCGGCATCAAGATCCTTAACGATAAAAAGATGGGCGGCCAGGTTGGATACGAGCCGGAGATGGACAAGTTCACCACAAACAAATACGGGCTCGAGATAAACACCGCTCGCACTGAACTTTGGGGCAAGCTGGGTTATCAGTTCCGGGGGAAGCCTTATAAGAGTTTTGGATTGCAGCTGTCTGCGTTGAAGCACGATCACGAAAGCTATTTTGGTTTTATAACGCACGCGGCCAACGAGAAATCAGCCTACGCGAATTTTATTTACCAGTCGATCATAGGCTCAACGAATCACAAGTTCAAAACAGGATTCAGTTTTCTTCACGATGAATTTGACGAGCGATTGCTTTCTGGCACCAGGCCGATCATTACCTACGAGACGGATGGAACAACGCAAATCCGAAGTGTTGTCAATTTCGATCGTGTTGAAAATGTTCCGGGCGCTTTCGCGGAATATACCTACGATTATCTCGACAAGATCTCCATTGTTGCCGGAGCACGCATAGACTTTCACAATCTTTTCGGAACGATCTTTACACCCAGATTGCACACGCTTTTCAATATTACCGAGACAACCAGTTTGAGATTGTCTGCAGGGAAGGGAACACGGGTGGCTAATGTGATTGCAGAGAACACGGGAATACTGGCTTCATCACGTCAGCTGATCTTTTCCGGATTGACTTCGAAATATGCGTATGGTTTCAAGCCTGATCAAGCATGGAATTACGGTGCGAGCCTCTCGCAGGATTTTACATTGAACTACCGGCCGGGAACCGTATCCGCAGATTACTTCTACACGACTTTCAAAAATCAAGTCGTGATGGATCCGTACCAGTCGCCACAAGAAGCGCATTTTTTTGGCCTTACGGGAAAGTCATACTCGCACAGCCTTCAGTTTCAGGTCGATTATCAGCTGGTAAGGAGATTCGATGTTCGCATTGCATATCGGTATCTTGATGTGAAGACTGCGTATCTCATGGGAGAATTGAAACAACGTCCGCTGTTGCCTTCCAAACGGGCTTTCATCAATCTTGCGTACGAAACAAAGAACAAGTGGAAGTTCGATTACACCGCGCAATGGCTGGGCAGTCAGCGCATACCCGGTACGTTGACAAACCCGCAGTTATTTCAGGCAGCCGCTAAATCGCCTGATTATGTATTGATGAATGCGCAGGTCAGTAAAGATTTGAAGAATCGATGGAGCGTTTACATCGGCATGGAGAATATTACAGACTTTACGGTGCCGAATCCTATTGTAAGCGCGTCAGAACCATTTAGCCCATACTTTGATTCATCGCTGGTCTGGGGGCCGATATTTGGAAGAATGGCGTATGCGGGGTTCAGGTATCGGGTTAAATGAGTTCGTGGTGGTTTTGAATAATATCGAATAACGAACACCCGAATATTGAATGTCGAAGTTGGGCGACCTTCGATATTCAATATTATTCGAATTTTACCCGTGGATTGATCCTAGAATCCAATCAATATAAATGGTGCCCAATAGAATGGTGCAGAATATTTTTCGTCTTTCATCAATGCGAGTTTCGCTTCACGCAGACTGGATGCGTAGTTCGAATTGGGATTTTCAAGCAGGCGTTGATAGAATGTTTTCATCAATTCGGAGGTCGATTCGTCTGCCACACTCCAAAACGATACGATGATATTCTTTGCCCCTGCGTAGACCAACGCTCTTGACAATCCGATGACGCCTTCGCCCTTTGAAATTTTTCCGAGCCCTGTTTGACATGCCGAAAGTGTTACCAGGTCCGCATCCATCTCTAGATTGTAAATTTCACCGGTGAACAGATTCCCATCTTCTGATTCCGAATTATTTTGAAGGAAAATTCGTGATAACTCTGGATTATTCTCATCGACAACTCCATGGGTTGCAAAATGGAGCAAGGCATAATCTTTCAAGCGCGCAGACTTGATCTCATTTTCACTGGCTTGTTGTCGCGTGTAAAGCTTGGTTGAAATATTTCTTGACGCAAACAATTGAGAGATCTCCTTTACTTCAGATTCGGTTGCGGGGAGCTCGTTCAAATTGTCTTTCGCGGGAAATGTTACAGGAGCGCAAAGCAGGATCGATGGCTTCTTTTCATTGGATTGTTTAGCCTTTTGCAGAAGCAGGCCTGCCGAAAATTCATAACGAATGGCGTAGTGATCGAGCGCATAGTCGTTGCCATCAAAGGACGATCGATTCTTTGTTTTCCTTTTTAACAGCGCTTCAAAAGGAACAATGCCGAGTCTGCCGGTGGGAATGACGACAAGATTTTTGGTAGAAGCCGGAATATGTGGAAGGAGGAGTGGCGATAATCTGTTTGCTGCTGTCGCAAACGCGCTGGCAACGTTGAAATAGATGCCGTTTCTCAACCCGGTTATGTTTTTGTCAAAATCTTTTGCTACAGAATGATCGATGATCTTGAATTTCTTTTTTCCAACCATGAAAATATAAAGTCGGCTATTGAGCTCATCTATGAAGTAGCTCAGCATGATGGTATTTTTGTCGAGCAATGCCTGGAGCTGACCGATCGAAGGGGAGGCAGCGTTGAATTTCAGATTAAAGTATGCGGGGTATTCTTTTTCCAATGACCTTACAAACTCTTCGTACGTTCGATTGAGCGAGAATGCGGTTTCACGCAGGTACTTTTCTTCTTCGGCTGAGGGCTTTTGCGCAAGCTTTTGAGAGATGAGCGCGATGGAAGATTTCAAACTCTTCTCTTCTTCCAACAGATCTTTCGGAATTCCCGCAAACGATTTGGCATCGGAATCGGAGATGGCTTCCAGCAAGACCGCGGATTTACTTTTCTCAGCGAAGTAAAACGACTGCTCCAAAAATTTTCTTTTCTTGACAGAGCCGGTTGCGGCTTCGAAGGCGATGCGGACTCCATCGGCATAAAGCTCTGTTGCAATTGCACCGAGTGCGATCTTGTCACTTTCGTTTGAACTTTGCTGACGCAGTTTGTCGATGAGCAAGTCGCCTTTTTCGAGAGCAGCCAGGCTTGTAGTAAGATCCGAAAGTTTTAATGTTTTTCCGAAGTGCCTCGTTTCGAAGGCGCGCGATTTTAATAAAAGTGAATTCAATAAGACACGGCCATTATAAAAATCCTGCAGTTTGGGATTATTGATTGCGTTGACATCATCAAATGACTTTGAATTTGCACGGAGCGCATCCTGAAAATTTTCGATCGCAGCATCGTAGTGCGTTTCCGAAAGCTCAAGGCTTCCAATGTCATTCAATACGGCAGCAATGTCGGGATGTTTTTGCCCATAAGTTTCGCGATACATTTTCAAAGCACGGTCATAGTAACCTCGTGCAGCTTTCTGATCGCCCATCTTCGAATAGGTCTGACCAAGATTGTAAAGAACGAATGCTTTCGAAGGGTGCGCGTTCGGATAGACTTTCTCCCAAATGGCGAGTGCCGTTTCGAAATTATTCACCGCATCGCCATACAATTCAAGATTTCGGTAAACGAGCCCGATGTTGGAGTGGACATTCGCAACTTTCGGATGGTCCTTACCGTGAATTTTTTCGTAAACGGGCAAGGCTTTCTGTTCATAATAGTCGAGTGCTTTGTCATTGTCGATCAGTGCATACACCAAGCCGAGATCATTGTAGCTGCCGGCAATCAACTCGTCATCGTCTTTCAAGAAATTTTTTCTAACGTTGAGCGCCATCTGCAGTTGTTCTTCCGCCTGAGCATTCTTTCCGGTGAACTTATACACCTGGCCCAGGTAGGAGATTGCCTGTGCAGCATCGAGCGAATTGGAATTTCCTTCCTGGTCGAATAACTGGATGGCGGATTGAAGTTCCTGTAGCGCGAGGTCGTTTCGTCCCTGATAAATATAGAGGAGTCCAAGATTTGTTTTGGTGATAGCTTGTTGCTGCGTGGTGATGTTCTGATTTAACAGCGACTTCAAAAGTGATTCGCTTTCCGGTAACTTTCCCTGTTTGATGAGCGCCTCTGCTTTCTTGTTTTCGATCCGGATAGCAGATGAAGCGTTCGCGGTAGCAATCGATCGGTCAGCCAGTCCAATAGCCTGATCGTAGTCAGCGTTTTGGATCAACGCTTCGATGCGCTTTTCATCAGTATCTTGGCCGAATGCTGTGTATGTGATACCGACAAAGAACGCAAATAATAAAACCTCCTTCATGGGATCAGAATCGATAGATGTATGTGACGCTGGTTACGAGCTCGCGCGTGAGACCATCTGGGTTTGTTTTGCGTTGCGCAAGTTTGTGGCCGACCAAAAATTTGATTGCTGATCGCACATTGAAGCTGTAACCCATCGTTCCGATCGCAGACAAGGCAAGGCCATGCGCTTCTTCAGGGCTTACTCGAACTTCGGGTGTTCCTGCGCCTTTGCCTGATTTGGTGAACTCATCGCGTTTGATCCGGTAGATAGGCAACGCGCCTGCTGAAAAATTAAATCGCGAAAATCGAAAATTGCGTTCAACGCGAAGCATCACATCGATGCCGCGTTTTAAATTCTTCGCCTGATTATACCGATCGACATAATCTTTTTCGGGATGATCCGACCATTTGTTCCACACGAACTGGTTGTGATTTTCGTTTAGTGGAATTTGAATCCCTGTCGCAAATAACCATTGTCGAGTGATCGCTGAGACACCTGCGATCGCATCGTATGTTCCTAAACTTGTTTGGTAGTACATCGGCAATGGTCTTCCATCAATTGATTTGTTAGATCCGTTTGTCGGGACTTTGGCTCCGAGTGAAAGATTGATGTCGAATTTTTCTTTCTTCAATAAATTCTTCGTGAAACAAAGTGAAATGTCACCCATACCTGAGGTGTTTGCCAATCGTCCGTGCACCGCCTGATAAGGAAGTTTTACCTGGAAGAATGTTCGCGAGTTCAGACTGAAATTCATATCTGCTGTGGCGACATAGATAATTGGCGTGAGGGTTGTCGTGCCACGATAAAAGCTCAGTTCCATGGACTGCAACTTCAGTTGCACGCGTTTGTTGAAAGGTTGATCGGGCTTCATTGCCCCCATTGTGCAAAACCCTGCATCGCTGCAACCCTGGCTATAGGAAATGAAGGGAAAACAAGAAAATATGCCGTAAAAAATGAGGGAACACTTTTTCATCTGGGGTTGAGTCTCAAGCTAAGATAACGATTTAGCGTTGCCTTAACAACGTACTTCTCTGCTTCAGGTTACCAGATCACGGAAGACGCTAACCGTTCACGGTTCACAGCAAGCTCAGACTAACATGATTTCGTTAGGTGATGTAAAAAATTTGAAATGGAACTGGCGATGAGTCGCAGGCAAGACTGAGAACAGTGAACAGTCAACCGCGAACCTAATGCGATCTCGCTTGGACCAAGCCTCGCGGGATGAGCGCGACCACGTTTGCGAGTCGGGTCACATACCAAGAGACTGATTCTCTGTCGAAGCCAGTTCCAACACTTTCTCGTACTCATCGGGAGAAAGGTCGTTGAAGAAATAGTGAACAGGATTTACCTGCACACCGTTAATATGGACTTCATAATGAAGGTGAGGCGCTGTTGACAGGCCGGTATTGCCAACATAACCAATGAGGTCACCGCGTTTAATGTTCTGCCCCTGGCTTACCGCGAAGTCGTGCATATGCGCATAGCGGGTCCGGTAGCCGAAGCCATGGTCGATCTCCACCATTTTCCCATAGCCACTGAACTTGACATCCACAACAACAACTTTGCCGTCTGCCGTTGCATAGATTGGCGTACCGATCTCTGCAGCGAAGTCGATACCTGTGTGCATCTTTTTCACTTTATAAACGGGATGAACACGATTTCCGAATCCTGACGCAAGCGCGATGAGTTGTTTGTTTGAAATGGGTTGAATTGCCGGGATCGCAGCCCACATTTTCTCTTTGTTCTCCGCCATCCGAACCACTTCATCCTGCGATTTCGATTCGATGTAAAGTTTTCTTCTGAGCTTGTCAACGCGTTCGTGGAGGCCGATGACGAGTTCATTGTGTTGTATGTCCTTTTCACGGATGTCGGCATAACGATCTGCACCGCCTACGCCAGCGTCACGCACTGATTTTTCGATGGGCTCAGCGCCCAGCACCACACGATAAATATTGTCATCGCGCGTTTCAATGTTGTTCAAGATATTGCTAAGCGTTTCAACATCCTTATTGAGCTTGTCATAGTAGAATTCGAGCTCCTTCACTTCGTTGCGGAGGATGAGTTCTTTAGGCGATTCGAAATAACTGCTGTAAAGTAAAAGTAGTCCAGCACCCATGATGAGCGTGAGCATGATTATTCCCAATGCGTTGAGAATAACATCGCTCTTTTTTGTTCGAACACGCTCGTACTTGCAGGTCTCGGTGTCGTAATAGTATTTGATCCGTGCCATAGTTTCTTGTTAAGCGGTTTGAGGTCTGAATACCTTCATCACGTTTTCGTTACATTCGATAAACGGACCTTCTAAAAGATCTATACAGTATGGAATCGCTGGGAAAACCGCGTCAAGGCATTGCCTGATCGCTTTGGGTTTCCCAGGTAAATTAACGATTAATGTTTTATTTCTGATCCCAGCTGTTTGTCGTGAAAGTATCGCGGTTGGAACATACAACAAGCTTTTCGCTCTCATCAATTCCCCAAATCCCGGCATCATTTTGTTGCAAACCGCCTCAGTAGCCTCAGGAGTCACATCCCGCAACGCAGGGCCTGTACCTCCCGATGTTATGATCAGGCAACATTCCTTTTCGTCAGCCATCGAAATCATTGTGCTTTCGATGATATGTTGCTCATCAGGTACCACTGCGTATTCTTTTTCCCACTGACTCTTAAGGTACTCGTTCAACGTGTCAACAATTGTCATGCCCGGGGTATCTGCATAAATCCCTTTGCTGGCGCGATCTGAGACGTTGATTATTCCTATTCGGACCATTTATTTCTTCAGGTATTGTAAATCCTTGGCGTCATGGGATTTCAGCCTTCCCTTCTTGAAAACCTGACGGCCCTTGTTCACCCCTTTGCGAATTTCCTTTTGTTGCTCACGCGGCAATACAATGATGTCTTTGCATTCTGCCGAACAACATCCATCAAATTTTTGAGCGCACTCTTTGCATTGGATGAACAGCAGATGGCAGCCATCGTTCTTGCAATTGGTGTGATCATCGCACGGTTTGCCGCACTGATGACATACCGCAATGATATCCTCGGTGATCCTTTCACCCAATCGTTCATCGAAAACGAAATTTTTTCCGATAAACCTGTTCTCCAGATCCAGTGCTTTTACATCCTGTGCATACTTGATGATACCTCCTTCGAGTTGATACACATTTTCGAATCCCAGGTGCTTCATCCATGCGCTGGCTTTCTCACATCGAATTCCACCAGTACAATACATCAGCAGCTTTTTGTCTTTCTTCTCACGCATCAGGTCTTCAACGATCTGAAGCTCTTCCCTGAAGGTATCGACATCGGGACAGATCGCGCCTTTGAAATGGCCAACTTCACTTTCGTAGTGATTACGCATATCGACAATGATCGTATCCGGATCTTTTGAAAGTTCGTTGAACTGGGTCGCATTCACATGAATACCACTGTCGGTTACATCGAAGCTGCCGTCATCCAATCCGTCTGCAACAATTTTTTTGCGCACGAGAATTTTCAGCTTGAAGAACGACTTTCCATTGTCGTCAACCGCGATGTTCAAACGCACGTTATTCAGGAAATCGATGCTATAAAGAAAATTTCTGAAATCGTTTTTTAGTTTTTCGGGTACACTGATCTGGGCGTTGATGCCTTCCGTTGCAATGTAAATTCTTCCCAGCACATCAAACTTTTCAAGGTTGAGATACAACTCGTCCCGAAAAGTATTGGGGTCAGTAATGTGGTGATATTTGTAAAAGGAGATGGTAATTCTCCGCTCCCCGGCAGCCCGCATTTTCTCCTTGAGAACCCGGCCTTCAATTTTATTGTGCAATGGCATAAAGTGCTGATCAATAGCAGGTTAATCGAGTACTTTGTGTTGTCTAAGAGGCAAAGATACGGATTTTTTGCCATCAGGACACCAAGGCACTAAGGCATGATGGATTGAGATTATGCAAAACGACTTCAGTGATCAGGATTCTTCTACCCTCAAGATAAGATTTGGCATGCCAGGAATTTTCAAACTTCAAGAAGACTATGTAATTCCTTCGTGTCTTTGTGCTTTCGTGGCTAAGACTCACGGTGAGGCAACGAAAAAAAGAATGTAGCTCCCTCATCAGGTTTTGCTTCTGCCCAGATGTTGCCATGATGCCGGTCGACAATCCGCTTGACCAATGCGAGCCCCACACCGGTGCCTTCAAATTCTTCTTGCTTATGAAGGCGGTTGAAAACACCGAATAACTTATTGGCATACTTCATATCGAATCCTGCGCCATTGTCGCGCACAAAATAAGTTTGCATATGGTCTGTGTTCAACATGCCGATTTGCACATGCGGAGATGTTTTCTTCGAGGAATATTTTAATGCATTCGAAATCAGGTTGACCCAAACTTGCCGCATCATGTTCTCATCAACAGTGGCGTGGCCGAGGTCAGAGAGGTCGAGACTCACATGCTGGTAGGATGCATCTTCTTTTAACTCGTTGATCACCGATTGGACGAGCGCATCCATGTTTACATTGGTTGTTACAATTTCTTTGCGTCCGATCCTCGAGAAATGTAAAAGATCATCGATCAACTGACCCATCCGTTTGCCGTTGTTGGCGATCACATTCAGGTATCGATTCATCTCCGGATCGATCTTGTCACCATAATCTTCGAGCAGGATTTGCGCATATCCATTGATCGATCGCAGTGGCGCCCGTAGATCGTGAGAAACGGAATAACTGAATGCTTCCAGTTCTTTGAGCAGCGTCCGGTTTTCTTCTTCCGCTTCACTTCGCCTGGTGTTATCGAACACCGCGCACCGTAGTGCGAACTTCTTCCGGTCGGTCTCGCGCGTCAGGAGCGTGTTCACGATCACGGGCAAAGAAGATCTATCACTTCGCCACATTTCCAACTCGAGCTCGCTGGAATTTTCCGCATGATCGTTAGTGTTAAGGCGATCGAGCAAAAGCTGGTGATTGCGCGTGAGATGATCGATGTGTAACCGGTCGATCACTTTCACTTTGTCGTATTTCAGCCATTGAAGCAGCGTATCGTTCATGTTGACGATCATACCGTTTGAATCCATAATGAAGTATCCGCACGGTGCCTGATCGTAAAGCGCACTGATCGTCTCCATGGCCGATGTTAATTTTTGATTTGCCTCTGCGCGCTCTTTTAAATTTCGGTTCAGGTAAAAGCCCAATACAGCAGGAGTAACCACACCGATAACCAGTAACGCCAAAGCAACGCTGACGAACTTATAGAACCTCCTCGTTGCCGAAGCCTGATGGTTGTGCCTTTGATCGTCCAGCGCAGTTCGTATACCGTCAATGGTTTTTCGAAGATCGGACTGAGCCTTTTCATATTTTTGAGGGTCACTTGTGTGTACAATCGTTGCGGGCATCGCATCATTCTGCCTGCGAAGTTCTTCAAAGCCGTTTGCGGGAATGGGATAAGCAATAGCCCGGAGGTTGTGCAGGTGATAAGTCAGTGCGGAGAGGTGATATTCATATGCTTTTGAAAATTTCTCAATACCGGTAAGTTGAAATTGAGCGATGTCATTACTGATCGTGAGTGACTCCGACCGAAGCTGTTCCATCTCCAGCACGAGTTCGCGGTTGAGTGCTCCCATCCTGCTCACATCGAGTATGGACCGCACGTACAGATAGGTAGCCGTACCCAGTGCGATAATGATTATCGCGAAAAATACGAATCCGATTAAGAGTTTTTTGTTGAGGTAGATTTCCACGTCAAGAGGGTCAGGACCTTGAAGTTTTGCCG
>CBHROW010000123.1:0-14525 GCA_966080355.1 uncultured Chryseosolibacter sp. | reverse complement strand
CCTGATCACCTAAAACGGCTTGCCTGGTTTTTATAATCTCTCCATGCTTTTGAAAAATAAGATTCTCGAGATTGTCGGGAGGTGTGTTATTCTCGAGGCAGTCGAGGAGCTTTGGAAAAACTTCATCTCCGGGACCGTTAATTATAAAATCAACATAGCCGGAGTTGATCACCGTGCGGTATTGATTCGCGGGAAAATAGCCACCCCATATAATTTTAATCTCGGGAAATTTTTCGCGAATCTGCTCTGAATATGGTATCGCTTGTCGAAGTTGAGGTCCGGGCATAGCAGTACAACCGAAATAACCGAACGACCCCTCAGCAAGATATTTTTCTATCGTACGCCACGGGTCACTTTCGAGGTTACCATCAACAAGCACGTAATCAAAGCGGTTGTGAATTGAAGCTGCAACCTGCAAAATTGAATTCGGGATACGATGTTTCGAATTGGCGCTCCGCGGATTGAAAAGTATGACCTTCTTCACCTTCCCAAGGTAGCAATTAGCAGCGTGCTACCTACGTCAATGTGAGATCAAAAACGGTGACTGTGGCAATTTTTTTTATGGATGGCTTGTCAGTATTTTTAGCCGATGCTCGGGTTCATATCGCGACTGAAATCTATGGTAACGGGTCTTTCGATCCCGCAGCAGTATGTGTGCCTGTCGACTGCGGACCTTGTTGAGCCAATGACAGTGCACATGAACGATACGAACGATGCCATCGACTCTGATGTAACTGCTACTCATGTATTCGTGGGATACAAACCCGTGATCATTGCGATTCCGATTTCTGCGCATCATCCATCACTGATCACGGAGCCGGATCTTGCGCTCTACTTTCGAAGCTCTGGACATCCTGTCGCGAAACTCAGGCTCCGAAAATTATCTGAGATCGATGCGGCTGGCACGAAAGCCGTGTTCTATGAAGGCGTTGACGGCAGCCATATGTTTCTCAGCTCATTCCATCAGCTTACCAATCGTATTCGCGAATCGGTTCGGAAGAGTCCGGTTGGGAACGTAAGTCTCAATCACGCACTTCACGATCAGGTGCGAATTGCGTACAGTGTTCCCCGGGTAATTGGTGTAATTCAAGTGGTAGATCGGCAGCAAATGAATGTGTTTCCAACCGATCTTCACGGGCAATTGTCAACATCAACTTATGTGAGCTCGCTGCGCATCGGAGGTAAAGCGGAGCAGCAAGTCAGGGAGACAGGAAAAATTGTGCTGAGCATCGTCCCTGCCAAAACTTTCGAAGATGTTTATGCGCTGGGAAAAAACCATATGCGCGACATGCGGCCGGTGGAGAATTTCGAAATGACGGGGTTAAGATCACGAGCCTGGAATGTGCAGCTCGCATTTAATGTCGTGAAGTATTACGAATTGGAAGTTATCGCCACTCGTGATGTAGGCATTCACCGGATTTTTATTTATCGGATAGTCAGCTCCAGCGTTTTAAGTGAGGATCAACCGCTCACACACGTTCATCAATTCTACGCGCAGTGGCGACATGATCGTCAGCTTGAAACTCCGATGTTAATTCGAACGTCATGAAGATCGTTCATGTTTCGTTTGCAAGGGTACGCGTTGATGATCCGAGTCGGTGGCTGGACACGTTGGGTTATTACACCGGGCTGCTTGAAACGATGGCACGGGAACATGAAGTGCACAGCATACATGGCATTGGACTTGACCAATCGATTGTGCGCAATGGCGTTCATTATGAGTTTTTGAAATATTCTGTGTGGAAAAACGTTTCGCGTCTTTATAAAATCATCGAGACATTGAGGCCGGATGCAGTTATTTTGCATGGCATTCACCATACTTGGCATGTGTGGAATTTCTGCAGACTATTTTCAGGCTTGAATATTTACGCTCAACATCACGCGGAGCGGCCCTTTGTCGGCTGGAAAAAATACTTTCACCGGCAAAGTGATGAAAGGATCAAAGCATATTTTTTTGCGTCAGCAGAATTTGGTCGCGATTGGGTTCAACGCGACTTGATATCGGTGGATAAAAAGATTGTGGAAGTGATGGAGGTATCTTCCGAATTCACGCCTGGCGACAAACTCGTAGCGCGAAACGATCTCGGATTGAGTCTGCATGAACGAGTCTACCTATGGGTTGGCCGTGCAGACAAGAATAAAGACCTGAGTACACTCATCACTGCATTTAAAAGATTTTCGAGTAATTTTTCCAACGTGCGTCTGCTCATCATCGGAGCAGAGTCTTCCAAATCAGATCTCTCAGGTAGCGACAAGATCGCTTCGATCGGCAAAGTCCATCACGCGAAAATGGAGACGTGGTTTCGTGCAGCGGATTTTATTGTTTCAACTTCGCATTACGAAGGAAGCGGAGTGGCGGTATGCGAGGGTCTTTCTTGTGGATGTACTCCGATATTAACCGAGATCCCATCTTTCAAATTCATGACGCAAAATTGGAAGGTGGGCTTGAAGTTTCCGGCTGGCAGTGCAGAAGCTCTCGAACAAGCGTTTAACGAGAGTGTGAAAATAGACCCCGATGTTCAACGGAAAACAGTTCGCGACCATTTTGAAAAACATCTTTCATTCGAAGCCATTGCGCGTACCATGATCGATTGCATTCAATTCAATTCAAACATGTCCAGGAATGATCTCGCTGAATCGCCCAGATCGTGAACTACTACAGGTTTGAAATCACCTTCTTCGTTGAGCAACTTTAAAGCCAACGCTACCATTTCTGAATCACTTTGAACAACATGCCAATGCGGTATGTTGCGTTTTTCCGCCCACGTTGAACTGATGACGTGAACTCCGCGGGAAAGTGCTTCGAGGCAAACCGTGCTGTAGCCTTCGTAAGCCGAAGGATGAACAAGAAGTTTCGCGCGATCCATGTGAGACAATATCGAACTATGCGAGAGTTCACCGAGAAGAATAATTCTATTTTGAAGTCCGGCTTGTGCAATCGCGTGTTCGATATTTTTGCGCTCGGGTCCATCCCCGATCAGATTAATAACAAGACCTGGCTTTACTTTCAGAAGTTGCTGTGCTATCGCGATGAAGATATCGAATCGTTTAAGGGGGATCAGCGAACCTGCTCCGAGAATGTCAATGGTTTTGGCGCAGGGCGATGTGCCGGGCACAACTCCATTCGGTACGACAGACCCTGGACGGATGCGATGATTTTTTTCGAATTCACCCGCGAGGAAATCTGACATCGCCACAAGCTCTTCCGATCTCGGATCAATCCATCGTACAAAACGATTTTCCTTCTTTGCGTCCTGACCACTGATCCAGATCCGGTGCTTGATGCCGAGCAATGCTGATATTTTTTTTCCAATGAGCGCAGCGTCAGTGCACCAATAGCTTAACACTCCTGTTGGCGGACTATCGGTAAATTTCTTTTTTAACATCCTGACGATGCGCCACCATAACAGCGGCTTCAAGAATTTTGGCGCATGTTGAATTCCAAACGTCAGAATTTCGTTGCCGAACCATCGATATCCACCTTTGCGATATGGATAGTTAATAGCGATGACCATAACTTCAAGGTCGGGTCGGAGCCGATTGATCGACCGGACAAGAAGTTGCTGTGTGGGCAGGCAAGTTGAGTCGTTTTCATCCGCGGGAAAGCCGGGTGACACGATCAACAGCGATGGCTTCCTCTCGTTGTGCATTCAGAAGCTTGATTGCAGCAGTCGAATCCAGCCTTTCAACGGGAATTGAGTTAACCTGTTGTGCGCTCTGAAATTCTTTCTGGCGTTATCCCGATCGCCACGTTTCAATTGATCGAGCGCCATGGTGTAAAAGATCTTTGAAGCGAGCTGTTGAAATTCTTTCTCCGTGATCCATTGCCTTGTGAAAAACTTGCGATAAGAATCGATTAGCTCCGTATAAGTGAGATCACCGAACCTTTTTGATGTACTCTGTTCATGAGCGCGGATATTAACAAGCCGTTCGTTCGAGAAAATACCGTTGACGTGATAGCTCAGGCTATAGAAAAAATCAACGTCCGCACCACCGTGAGAATCTTCATTCATCAATCCGACTTTTCCGATGAGTTTTTTTCGAAAGACGATCGATGGCATATAGATGCAAAATTTTCCTTCGAACAGTATCGGTCGAAACACACTTCCAACAAACAAATTAGCGTAATCGGGAGGCTGCACCGAGCCTTTTCCAAACCGATTTCCATTGCTGAATGTAAATCCAGCCTCCGGATACTGTTTCAGTAAGTTAAGCTGGTATTCGAGCTTATCCTTTCTCCACAAGTCATCGGAATCCAGAAAGGCAATGAATTCTCCGTTCGCCATGCGCATGCCATGGTTCCTTATGCGCCCGAGCTTTCCCCAGTGGCCTGTCATTTGATGATATGAAATGCGGTCGTCTTTAAAGGTTTTGACTACGGACTCGGTGTCATCCGTTGATCCATCATCAACAACGATAAGTTCCCAATGCGGGTAGGTTTGATCGATTACACTTTGAATGGTTTCTCCAATCAGGTGCGCGCGGTTATAAGTTGGGATAACGATAGTGATCAGGCCTTCATTTTTCATCAGAATGCAGCTTGCAGGTTTTTTTCTGATTTTACAAGTTTCCCTTGCTCCAATATGTAAACGGTGCCCGAGTTTCGCCAGACGTCCGGGTGATGCGAAACAACGATTATCGTCTTGCCCAAAAAAGATGGTCGTTCAAAAAGCCTGATGATCTCAGCTTCGCTTTCACGATCCAGCTGATTTGTGACTTCATCCAAGAGAAGTATTTCCGATTTTGCATACAGCGCTCTTCCGATCGCGATGCGCTGACGTTGCCCACCGGAAATGCGTGTTCCTTTTTCACCGATCGTAGTTTGAATTCCGTTCGGCAAACTCTCCGCCCAAGCCAATAGTCCGAGTTCAGAAAGAATTGAATTCACCATGGCAATGTCGGCATGTTCTGAGGCCTCTCCGAATGCAATGTTCTCAACGATAGATCCGTCCAGGATATAGGGATTTTGGGAAACGTAGTCAGCGTGAATTCGGAATTGCGCAAGCTCGGTTGCCGATAACTCATGCTTGTCTATTATAATAGAACCTCGAGAAGGCTTAATGAAGTTCAGCAGAATGTGAAGCAGCGTTGTTTTCCCGCTGCCAGATTTGCCGGAGATCACAACACGTTCTCCGCGTTGGATGGAGAGATCGAGCCCCGTCAGGATGGCATTGGCACCATACGAATAGTGAATATTGTGTAGCGAGATCCGTTCGAGCACCAGAAAATCAATTCTCGGTAGCTCGTGGGCCGTTCCAACATCGGTTTCGATCTCGGTAACAGCATAACCATGCGACCTGATCTGCATGATACTCGAAGCTATGCGATTGACTGACGGGATGATGCGAAAAGACACAGCAGCGTATAGCCCAAGCGTTAGCGCGAGCGTGTTAACCGAATCGTTGTGCCATACACTGAAAGCCATTAATGCGCCAATTGCACATGCTGCCATCAACTCAGATGCACGCGCGATCTTTTGGTGAAAGCTGTGATCTTTCGCCATGGTTTCGCTTGTCGATGAATAAGCGTCAATAAATTTGCTCTTGAAAAACGACTCGCGACCAAACGATCGGATCTCTGCAAAACCTTCTATCGCCTGCATGGTAACTTTCAGCAGGCGTGGATAAACAGTTTTTATTTCGCGGCTCGAATTTTCAGCATGACGCTTTTGTATAGAGAGCCACACCACCATCGGAAGCAGAATAACAAGCTGGAACAGGAACAAACGCACATCATACCAGGCAACCATCGTAAGTAATGACAATGCAATGATGGACTCGGACAGCACGGTGCCGATCGGAATCACAAAATTGTTGGCGAAGATAAGTGGCAAGTTGGAAATGCGATTGAGTTCACGGGCGTGGTCAAGTTGCGTGAAATCAGAAAACGGTCGCGATAAATGTTTGGCCACGAGCATTTCGGCAAGCACGTCAGAGATTCGATATGCGTACCTCGCTTTTCTTTGAGAAATCGCGTTAACGACTGCTGTCTTGATGAATACGAGAACAACGGCAAATGTGGCCAAACTGAGAATGATCTGCGCTGGTGTGATTATTCCCAGCTGACGGAAAATTTCACTGAGCGTCTGCGAAGGTTGAGTAACTGATCCGGTGAGAACGATTAAGATCGGAATAAACGAAGCGATGGAGAAAAAGTCGAGAAGCGATCCGACAACCAGCAGGACCATCAACACAAGGCCAGCCCGATGAAAATCTTTCGGGATCAGTGCGATGCCTTTGAGCGCGAATTGAATCATGGAATTTTGACGACAGTGAATTTACGACTTATTTCCTGATGACGATCCATGGAAATGTGATCTCGCCTGTCAACTTTTTAGCGATCCTATTCAGCAGCGCTTGAGGATCATTTAGTATTTTGTAGTCGAACGGATCAAACATGTACCAGCTGTGGTGAAAATAATGAGTTGCCATTTCGCCCTGAAGTTTCTGGAAATATTCGAGACTGCGTTGGCGGGCATCGTGAACCGTTGCGTTCGAATAAATTGGACTATCAAGGACATGAATTTCTCCCTGCGGGTTTATTTTTTCTAACAAGGTCTCCACGAGGTGTGTCACATCTGAAAAATATTGAACACTACTTGCCAGAATAATGAAGTCGAACCGAAAACTTAGAGGCAGCGTTAATATATCACCATAAATGAAATTCAAATTCTCCTGATCGACAAATACGCGTGATCCCTGACTTAGCTCATATTCATTTACATCGATGCCGACAACTTCTGCCGATAATCTCCGCGCAAGGTTGTGCGATAGCCAGCCATTACCGCATCCAATTTCAAGGATCGATTTTTCACCGGGTCTTTTATTCATATACTGAATCAATCGTTTCAGACTTTTTTTTCTGACCCGCCACTCCGATGCATGTGGATGATGGTGGTCGATGTCGGGAAGGGATCTCACCTGTTCATCGGAATAGATCCGTTTTTCTTTTGCCCGAATCGACAGATAGTTTTTTTCGAAGGTTCGCTGACGGGTGAAGTTCGTGTGAAAGAAAAGCCCCTCGTGAAATTGAAGCGAAGGTTCTGCTCGTAATTTTTCCCTCCATGAGCTCATGACGGCATGTATTGGAAAGTCAGGATCAGGTGATCGGCCCAACGATTGAACGGAAAATAATGCCTGACGGCTTTGTCGGCAGTCATCAATGATCTATAAATAAAAGGATGAGAAGATGGAAAGTCACCACGGTGTGGCTGTGGGCCGAGCGCTGCAAGACCTTCGCACGCAACGAGTTTGAATTGTTCACCCAACGCCTGTTCGATCGAGGCGCGGCTGAAATAATAAGTTTTAAAGTATTCGCCTTCGAGATGAGCCATTACACCGTTTGGCTGGAACCTGCGCAGCGCATGTTTGAAATTCCCTTTGAAGACGGAAATTAATTCCCACAAACAAACCGGGGGCATGATAACGAGTGTAGCAAAACCAGTCGGCTTCAGCACGCGCGGAAAATGTTTGGTTACCTTGGACAGATCGCTGCAGCAATTAAGTCCTCCAAAATTTGAAAAGATATGATCTGCATTATTTTCCGCAATCTGATCGAGATCTTCGAATGATAAGCGTTGGCACGTCAAAGAACCTTGAATAGAATTCTCTTCGATTTTCTTTTTGATCTGGTCGATCATTCCCGCGGCAATATCGATCGCATGAACATGATGACCTTGCTGTGCGAAGTGCAACGCATCTATTCCAGTGCCCGCATTGAGTTCAAGAATTTTGCTTTCGCGGTGGAGGAATTTTTCAATGTGATGATAGACCTGCTGGCGCATCTGTTGCAGAACAGGATTAGCAATGTCGTTGTGATCGTAATGCAGCGCCTGTCTGCTAAACGCGGTATCGACTGAAATGTATGTGGAGCTCACTGGCCTCTAGCGAAGTTCAAGATCCAGAATGTAGTTATCGGACATTCCCGAAAATATTGAGTTTTGACTGATCCTTTTTTCGATGTTGTTCAGGCGCTGGGACCAAGACTTCCCGAAGGAAACAAAACGCTCGAGTTGAGCGGGAGGAATCGCAACACCGACCGGTTTGAGCGATACTAATCTGAAATTTTCTCTAGACCACTTCGTTAACTGCGATGGATTATAGTACCAGGTATGAATGTCGGTTCCATTTTGATTCGTAATTCTTTGCTGGCTGGTCAAGCGCCTGAACGCGCGCCTGAATTGAAATCGCATCGTGAAGAAGATAGTTTCCCACGCGCAAAATTTTGGCATTACGATGCCGACAAATCTTCCACCAGGTTTGAGGATTTCGGGCAGCGTTTGAAACATTTTTTTCAACGATTCGGGATTGACACCATTGAGTCCACCGAAATTTGAAAATACGAGGTCGAACCTTTTGTCGAAGAGATTCTCGTTCAGGCTATCGAGATCGACATAATGTGAGCTGATCCCATGTGGCATAGAAACCTGAGCCGTGCGTTTTTCCGTGATCTTCGCCATTTCAGCTCCGATGTCAGTGGCAACGAGATTGAAGCCGCGCTCTCCGAACAGATCGAGATCTTCACCATAGTTACAATTGAGCTCAAGCATGTCGAATCCCTTCAATTGCGGTATAATGCGATTCATGTAATTCCACACGGTCTTGCGTTGAATAACACCGAATACACCGTGTGCTTTTGCACTTGAAGAATTTGCAATATGATCAAATGGGGCTGCCATGTGAGGTCTCTAATCTTCGCAATCGTAACTCGTGCGCGAAACTCATAGGAATATAATAAAAAGTCGCGAGTCCGGTTCTCAGTTCCTTATAATTAAGACGCAAAGGCTGTCTGATAAGTTTCCGCAAGCTGTAGTAACCTTTGTGCTTGCCATACGTACTGTGCACGAATCGATGAAGTTGCCGGTAGTAGGAGCTGTCAAAAGTACTTTCAAACATCATGGCAAGATCATCGGAATCGCTCCAGTTTCTCTTCTCCGACAGCTGGTCTTTTACTTTTTCATAAAATGTTGTGCCGGGCAATGGATATGAAACTGAAATTCCTACTTCATCCGGAAGCAGGTCGAGTACCATCTGAATTGTTTTGTCAATATCATCTTTGGTTTCTCCGAGGTAGCCGAATTGAAGAAAGAATGCTACCCTGATCTTATTTTTTTTCAGGAGTCCGGAAGCTTCGCGGATCTGATCGACTGTTGTTCCCTTGTCCATGGCGTCAAGGATTTTTTGAGACCCCGATTCCGCGCCTACCCAAACGGTTTCTGCTCCTGATGCGGCCAATGCTTCGATGGTATTCTGCTCGAGCAGCAGATCTACACGAGATTGGATCTTATAACGAAACTTGAGTCCGTGTTTTTTTACTTCATCGGCAAATGCGCTAACCCAGCCAGGTTTCAATCCGAAGATATCATCACACATCCAGAAATGATCGGGTTGAAAATTTTCAATGAGCCATTTTATTTCCTCCACAACTTTCACAGCCGACCGGGAATTGTATCGATTTCCATATATAGGTTTCGCACACCAATTGCATTTGAACGGACAACCGCGTGTAGTGGCAATGTTCAACGAAAAATATCCCTGGTGCTTCCGCCAGATCTTTTTGTACGAATCGATGTCAACCAGGTCCCATGCTGGAAAGGGCAATACATCAAGCTCGCGAATCACGGGTCGTTTTGCCGTCACAACGGTATCACCAGCCTTGTGAAAAGCGATGCCCGGAATTGCATTTATGTCTGTACGCGATTCGAGGCCCTGCAGTAATTCACTTAATGTCTCCTCGCCTTCTCCGCGAACCACGTAATCCACGGCATTCGGAAAATATTTTTCGTATTGATCGCTTGCATCGGAGCTTGCAACTATCACAGTGCAGCCAAAACTTTTCGCGATCTTCGCCATCCGAAAGGCGGCTTCGCGCATGTTGGTCAGGCACATTTTCGTGAGGTAGTTGAACGAATCGTCATAGATCACAAAATATTTTGCCTGGAAATTGCGAAGTGCCGTTGTCACCTCCTCTGGCGACTCTCTCAAGTTGGTATCGAACAATGAAACGTCAAATCCGCGGTGGCGAACGACAGCAGCCGCCTGGATGGTAGCCAGCGGAGGATAAGGCTGTTTGCTCCGCCACTGTTTCATGTCGAACCGATAGAAATACGAGTGGGCAAATAGAACTTTACTCATAGTCTCCGCCTGAATGCATCGAGCTTTTGCTGAAGAAGCGCGATCACTTTTTTCTGATAATAATTGGGATGTCCTTTTGAAACGTGGCGACTTGTTTTGAATGCAATGTTAAAATCATCTGCACAAAATCTTTCGCTGTATTTCCGTTTCCACCGGTTCAGTGTTACGTGCATGAAAAGCCGGTCGAGCCAGTCGCCAATGGTATTCCTGAGGATTTTCTCACCCAAGCGTTTGAGCGCGGCAACAGCCTCGGCCTTGTTTGAAGTATTTCGCTCGGGTAAATTCGGAAAATAAGCTTTCAGCCACTTTAAATTTTCCGCCATCAGCCGATGATATAACGCATCACCCGCCAACGGAATTAAAGTCGCCAGCTCGGTGGCAGTAAAAATATTTTGTTCTTCAATCACCAGGTGTTCTGTGTCGACAAAATAATTCACACAAAACAATTGATGAGAGTTTTTCAAAAAGAGCTTTTTGTAAATGACCAGCATCATCCGCGCAATCCAAAGCCGGTTTGAAACGGTCACTACAAAGAAATCCAGATCGGAATTTTCATCCATGAAATTCTTAGAGAACGAACCTGAAGCCATGACGCTACGAACAAAAGGAAATTTCATGATCAATTGCGCTTGCCGGTGCGCGGTGCCGGCCATGGCCTGAGCACGCTGATTGCCTTCTATTCTCCGCTTAACATTGGCCTTAGAATCATGGACATCATAGTAGTCGCCATGCTTGAACACGAGTCCTTGCTCAATTAATGTATCGAGTGCATCTCTCACGTCCTCGAGAGACGCACCCGGTGACGCGCTGAATGAATGGATCTCCGATAGCTTCAATGGATAATTGAAAATGTCGGAGTAAAGCAAGGGCTTTGCTACAGCTTCCAGGAAAGCGATATCGTGCTTAATAGCTTCCACGCGACAAATTCATTGTTGATGACGTTTCCTCCACCTGAACAGGAAAACACACCAATGGGAAAAATACAGAAAAAAATATGATTCCCTTTTGCAGTTCAAGCGCACTTTCTGTCAAAAGAATGGCACCAAAGAGCAAGAGTGTGAGAAGCCCGACCACGTCTTTACGCCAAATGGAGTTCTTGATGGCCAATCCGTAGAGCAAAAGGAAAAGGGATAATCCGATGAGTCCATTTCCGATAAGAAAATAAAGATACTGACTGTGTGGATCGTTGGTGCTGAGCACATTCGTGACACCATAGTCCCGACCTGTTTTTTCCATGGCATCTTTCACGGAAGCAGAGCCAGCACCGAACAAAAGGTTCTGCTGTTGAAAAGTTGTCCATGCCGTCCACCACAATGACGCGCGGATCTCCGTTGATTTTTGATATTGCGTATTTCGTGTGACGCTCAAAGATGTGGATTGCACTTCATCCACATTTCGATATTTTGAAACCGGGTTGACCCACAGCAGAACCCAGGGCAACGTCATGCACGCCACGAGCGCGACTGTTTTGGCGTTTTGTTTTTTTGTGGCCAGGTGATAGAGCACTAATGTTAGCAGTGCCAATGGCAAAAGAAAAGTGATGACCTTGGAAGACAGCAGGACGATCACGCTCAGCATCGGGAAGATGCACATGAGCAAAGCGTATGAACGTGGAGAGTCACTCGCGAGATATTCTGATACGAGGAAAATGGTGCAGACCGCCAGGTAAAACGCGAGATATGTCGGATGAATGCCAACTGTTCTGGACAGACCCAGGTAAGAGAAAAAGAGCCAGGCGTTCTCCATTCGTGCGTACACATCCTGAATGTTCGGGGCGTTGAGATAGTGCATCGTATCGATGGAAAGTTCACCCATCGAATACAACTTATATTGATGCAAGGCGCGGGTGATCGAAACGACAATAGTTAAAAGACAAGCCAGGCTGAAACAGTACAACAACACGCGCCTGGTTTCGTTGCGATATACAACGCCCCATGTGCATACTGCCAGAGGAAGAATGAGCAGAAAAAATTTGCGATCAATCCATTCAGGGATATCAGAGGCGGGTGATTGAACGAGCCCCACGATTGTATAAATGGAAAATATCGCCAGCAGCAGAACGGGTTTGTTCTCAAAAAAGAGTTCTTTCTTTTTCTTAAGATCGTCAGCGAAAAACCAGGCGATCAAAAAACCGAGAAGAAATAAATGACAAGCAATGCGTGAGAATGGCAAGCAAAATACTGCTCCCGAAAGCATGATCAGGGGAATTTGCGTGCGCCATGTCGGAAAAAATTTAATCACCCAGTAGTTTCAATAATACCCTTTGGTTTATGATCTCACGTTCGAGGTCATAAAACCATCCCCACTTGTTAAAATATCGGATCGCGCTCATGACATGACGGGCCATGATCACCACACTCTTATACGAACCACGCTGATGATGATGATATACCGTGGCATCGGGAAAGAAAACCGTGCGATAATGTTTATGAATTCTCCTCGTCAGGTCGGTATCCTCCGTATACAAAAAGATACTTTCATCAAATAGTCCCACGCGTTTGAGCGAGTCGAGCCGAAGAAACATGAAACATCCCGAGAGGAATGGAACATCCATCACCTTATCGTAGCCTGTAAAGTGCATTTCATACCAATGATTCATCCGCTTCTTCCACGATGGGCTGAACAACGCGAACCTTCGTGCAAATAACGTCATCGGACTTGGCAACAATTTGCACAGCGGTTGTAACCTTCCGTCCGGGTAAAGAACCTTCGGCATGATCAAACCGATCTCCCGGTCAGTCTCCATGAAAGCATGGATCTTGTTCACAACCTCTCCTTCAAAATAAACATCGGGATTGAGAATGACATGATAATCGTTCCCCGCAGCCATCGCAGCTTTCAATGCAATGTTGTGACCTGCACCAAATCCAATATTCTTATTGTTGAATGTATACTTCACCCTCGCATGTGAAAAACGATTGCGGAAAAAATCGGTTGGAGAGTTGTCGATCAGATATAAGGTCGAATAATCGTTGCTGTGCAGAAAACTCTCCACCGCCTTGTCAAGAATGGAAGGGTCATTCTTGTATATGACAATAGAACCGGAGATCTTATGCTTCATAACGTTTATGAAAAATTAAATTCTTGATAATGCGGTAACGATCGGCAAATTGCTTTCGCATCGAAGCACGCGTTGGCATGCCGGTAGTCGTAGCATTGCTCAAATGCCTGCGATGATAAACCAACACTTCAGGGAGGAATGAAACTTTGCCGTACATTTCACCAATCAATCCGATCCACAGATCATGCATGGGGATATCTTTAGGAAAAGGAAGGGCTCTCGCCAACAAATTTCTGCGGAAGGCCATACAACAACCCATGTACGAGTTTCGGATAAGATTTTTTAAAAAGCCCTGACCCGACCGGTGGCTGGCGAAAAATGTTCTTTGTGGAAGCATATTCCTGTCAACAACCAGGCAATCGGAAATCACAAGCTCGTTTCGCTGCAACTCCCGAACGACCAGTTCAACTTTATGGGCTTCCCAAACGTCATCCTGATCCGATAGAAAAATGTATTCGCCTGAGCTGGCCGTGAGCGCTGCTTCGAAATTCGCCACAACGCCTGCACTGTACTCATTCCGGATGAGTTTGATTCGCGAGTCCTGGTAAGATGCAATGATATCAGTGGTTGTATCTGTTGACGCATCGTCAGAGATCACGAGTTCATCGTGAGTGCCGAGCTGACAAAGGATAGAATCGATCTGCTCACGCAGGAACCGTTCTCCATTCTTTGTTGCCATGCATACTGATATCATGTTGTCAAATAACCCATAAGTTAAAAACTTACCCGCGAAATTACATCACCTTTTTGGTGACTAGTTGTGCTGACCGCCTTTTCGTCTTTTATTTCTAGCGACAGCATGACGTATGATATCAACAGAAATGAGAGCCCAATGGGATTGTTGAAGTATTGATTGGTGGCAGATTGAAAGTATATAAATAAAGAGCTGAAAAAGAGCGCAGTTTTCAGGCCAGTTTTTCTGCCAGATCGATAACTACGCCAAATCAAAAATAACATTCCTGCCCACAAGGTAAGTCCGATCATTCCCTGTTTATGAAATACTTCAAGGTAGGCAATTTCCATATGAACGGGGCGTGATGCTGTTCCTTTGCCGAAGCCGTGACCGAAAAGCGCAGATGCCGGTGTTACCTGGCTGAAAACCTCGTGGATCTGCAATACTCTTTCAGAATCTGCTTTATCCCGGTTGCCAAGCACATGCTCCCGTGGAACACTGCGACCCATCAAACGATGATCCATCCAATGGCCTACCGTTTGGAAAATAGATTTCGAATAAATGACGATCAACCCCGTAAACAAAAAAAGACCAATCGCCTGCTTCAGTTTCCCAGAGAAGAGTGTATGGCACGTGAGCGTCATTCCGAATGCAAGGA
>CBHROW010000122.1:0-14579 GCA_966080355.1 uncultured Chryseosolibacter sp. | reverse complement strand
TTGAAATGTGGCGAAATCAGTTTCCAGCACTTTACCGATCGGGTCGATGTCGCCAAAGAATTTTTTTGCAGTTGACTGCGAGATCACAAGGCCATTATTTTCAAGCGCAGTCTTTGGGTCGCCATACATAAAGTAGAAAGGAAAAACCCGAAAGAATGTTGAATCAACTCCGAACAACCCGTCTTGCGAAAAAGAAACAGAATCGCGTCTGAAAATAACTTCGTTATCACTTTTCAGAATTCGGGTTCCTACTTCAATTTCCGGATAGCTTGCTACGAGTGCCGGCATCACAAATCCTTCGGACGAAGCCCACTCCCCTGATTCGCCATCACTTCCTTCAATAGCAGGCTGAATACGGATGATCTTCTCATATCCTGGCAAGAATTTATCATAGCTCAGCTCATCCTGGATATACAATGCGATAAAGAGCGTAACCGTCAGCCCTAATGTGAGCCCGAACAGGTTGATGAACGAGTAACTTTTGTTCTTTGAGATCTGGCGCCAGAGGTTCTTCATACGAGTGTTATTGAGGTAATGAAGATAGCACAATAAAATTTGAAAGGATGCGAAAATATATTGCCGGCTCAACGCAAAGCTTACCGGCAATCGCTGAGATTGCATCACATAATAGCGAGCTCTCAGCGTGCGATGCGCGAAAACACCCAAAACATCTCACGTCCGATTTGCCTCGCGCGCTCAAAATAAACCTCTGCCTGGCGTGACGTTCCATCGGCTTCAGATGGGTCTTCAAATTTCACAGGAATCCTTGCCGAGGCGTTGCGAACATAGGGACAGTCTTCCGCAGAACAGACCATTACGGCAGCAAAATCTTTTGAAGGATTCGACTCATCATCAAAGCGCTTGGAAAAAACTGTGAATCCTTTGATTTCCGAGGAGTATCTAATCTCATACAATGGATTGTCGCCAGCGCGCACAATTTCAATTTCAAATCCTGATCTCTTCATTGCATCTACCGCATTGGGATTGAATCGCGTAGCTTCGTTACCGCCAGAAAAACATTGAACGTTATGAAGGCCATAGTATGCCGCGGCAGTCTGCGCCCAGATTTGCGACATGTGACTTCGTCTTGAGTTTTGTGTACAAATGAAATTCAACCTTACCACCTTGTTTAGTGATCTGCCTTCGAAAACATAATCTATCAACTGTTGCAGAATTGAAATGCGGTCAGCAGGTATCTGATCAAAAGTCTCGATAAGTTCGTGAACGGTGCTCTTGAGAGCGGGTAAAAGCTGAATCATGCCGCAAGATAATCGAAAAGCAATGTCGGATGGTTCATTCCAACATTCATCACCATTATTTAACTTGGCAGCATGAGCGAATCAATTCTCAACTACGTTAGGCGCTACATCGAGCTGGATCCGGACGAGCAAAAATCTTTGCTATCGATCATCAAACCGAGAAAATACCTCAAACGCCAGTTCATTGTTCAAGCGGGCGATGAATGCAAATATGAAACCTACGTAGTGAACGGATGTTTGAAAGCGTACTTTGTCGATCCCGAAGGGACATCACACGTGGTTCAATTTGCCGTTGACGATTGGTGGATATCCGACATGGATAGCCTGATGAATGGCGGTCCCTCAACCCTGAACATTGACGCCATAGAAGACACGGAAGTTTTGCAGATCGAGCGCGCGCAATTTTTTGAGCTGTTTGAAAGAATCCCGAAGTTCAACAAGCTGTATCGTATCATGTTGATGAAAGCGTTCGTATCGCACCAAAAAAGAATTATCGATAACCTTTGCCTTCCAGCCCGCGATCGATATCTCGATTTCATCAAGCGATACAGAAACATAGAACAACGCGTTCCACAAAACCAGATCGCCTCTTACCTCGGAATGACTCCGGAATTTCTGAGCCAGATCAGAAGGAAGCGGATGGAATGAGTTGGGAGTTGCAAGCTTCGAGCCCCGAGCTACGTTTCATTGAAAATTCAGACGCGCAATTCTAACCAGTGGATTCAGTCCGGGGTCTGAGCCAAAGCTACAATCGCGTCTTGCACTTTTTCACTCGAGACATGAGCCACCAAGCACGAAACGCACCTGCTTAACCAAATAACTCCTCCATGCCAATTACTCCCCCGAACAACGCTTTGAATCTTTCGCGAATTGATCATTCAATACCTTAGTGGACTACAGAAGCTGCGAATACAATTGATATCTCACGACCCCGGGCGAAGCTGGTTACTGCAAACTCTCCCAACGCTCACACAACTCGAAGCTCGCAGCTAATGACTCGCAGCTCTTAAACTACTTCAATGCCCTTTCCTAAACCACTTCAATGCGTAATCTCCGCTACGACCTCACCTTTGGGTCACCAAAAAAAAACATTATGCCAAACACAAAATCGCTTATTGACGAGCTCAACCGAATGTTGCTCGAAGGAAAGACGCTCGAAGCCTTTGACAAATTCTACGCAGATAACGTGGTGATGCAGGAGAACGAGACTTCACCAACGATCGGCAAACACGAGAACAGAAAACGCGAAGAAAAATTTCTGAACGACCTCATCGACTTCCGCGGTGCAAAACTTCATGAAGTTGCGTACGGTGATAACCTGACAATGACCAAGTGGTCGTACGACTACACGCACAAGGATTGGGGTGTAAGAAATTACACGCAAGTTTCAGTGCAACATTGGAAAGATGATAAGATCGTCAAAGAACAATTCTTCTATGGAAACTAGTGCAAAATTGATCGTCAACCCATTTGGAATGGTCGGACGACTTCTGAAAACGGAAAACAGTCTCGTCTACGCATTGATTCGTATTGTTTTTGCCTCGTCATCTCCGGACATGGAGCGCAGAAACTCTTCGGATGGTTCGGTGGATATGGATTCGAAGCAACAATGGGATATTTCACAGAAACCGTTGGCGTGCCTTATTTCATCGGCCTGCTGGTGATCATGGGAGAATCGGTTGGAGCTGTTCTGCTTGCGATTGGAGTCGCATCCAGGTTCATCGCAGCTTCACTCCTTATTATTATGATCGGTGCCGCATCGATGCATTGGCAGAACGGTTTCTTCATGAACTTCCTTGGAAATCAACAAGGCGAAGGGCTCGAGTATTTTATTCTTGCATCGGCTATGGCATTATTTATTGTTGTGAAGGGAGGAGGAGCTTTATCCCTCGATCTCAGGTTGATAAGAAAATATCAGCTTGATAAAATTGCCACCCTTTGATCGGCATCATTGACCTAAATGAATTGCCCGGCATTTAAAGGCCGGGCAATTAAAAAAGAAATCATTAGCTACCTGCTCTCCTCCGCGTAATCAAGGAAAGTCTTTTTCAAATCCTTGTCATCAACTCTCGGAGCATTGCGCGAATACGCATCGAGTTCGAGCAGCACAATTCGCTGATCGTTGAGCACCGCGCGAAGTTTCTCGATGTCTTTATCAAACTCCTGGCTCCTGCGGGCATTCTTCAGCGCGTATTTTCTTGCAAACTCGTCTCCGGCCGCTTGTGCGCGATTGCGAATGTCTATCGTGTTCTTGATCTTATCCATGATCGACTCCTTTGAACGACCGATCACCTCAGTAGCTTCTAATGTTCCCAACGTTAGCACGGTTGTTCCTCCGACACCTGAGACGATTTTTGAATCATCGGTTTTGATCACGACAGGCGACAGACCGGTCACAGCACCCAGTGAGGCATTTAATATAGAGCGGTGTTTTTTACCTTTCCGGGCTTTTTTGTAATCCTGGTTAAGCTTCTTTTGATTGTCATCAAGCTGGTTGATCAGCAAATACGCTTCAACAAGGTGATTGCGATATTTCTGAAAAAGATGCGCGTCCTTTTTGTTCAGGTTTTCGGCATCATTCACTTTAATGCGCAATTTTTTCTGCGTGCGGTTAGCAGATTTATCCAGAACAAAGAACGTGATCTCACTCGTCAATGAAACTTGCGCATCATCAACATAGTCATAGCCAGGCATCCAGGTGAACTCGTATTGCAGTTGCGTGTTGCTCTTCAGTGCTGATGCCGGAATTCGCTTGTCGTTAGAAACAAATCCAGCGTTGCCGACATTATCATCGCCATTCGGATCTGACAAATAAATTTTCAGATTCAGTGTCTCGTCTTCCTTGATCGTAAAAATAGAGTCACCGGGAACGATCAGAAGGTCGGCAGGAAGATCTTGCTGTGTCTGAGCGATCTTGAGTTTGCCTTTTGTCTCGGCTTTGTCGGGTTGATCTTGCACATAGAAGTCGAGGAAGATCGGATTTGTTTTCAGTGACGTGAATTGCCCGCGTGACGGAGTCCAGTTAAGTTGGCCTTGGGAATTCAACGCGCTTCCTTCCGGCATTTGCGACTGGATAGACTGGAAGACAAGTGGATCGCCATCCGGATCATAAACATATTCAGGCTGAATCTGGTACAAATTGTTTGTGCCGAGCTTCACGTAAAATACCGGAAGATCCTCAACAACGGGCGGCCGGTTGACATGGTGCACGGTGAATGTAACCGGTTTGCGCTCGCGTTTTCCATCAGGCCACGTAGCATCGAAGATCACAGAGATCTCCTTCGTTCGATTCACGCGGTCAGCAATGTCGTAGGATGGTTTCCAATAGAAATTTCCGAGAGAGTCGAAATGGATGCCGGAATTATCCACACCTTCTATCGAAAATCTGGCTTTTTCGGCACGAGAAGTAGTGACGCGAAAACTCAGTTCTTCGTTTTCATTCAACACATTCCATCCCGTAGAATCAGGAAACACAAGGTTATAGCCATTTTGACTATAAGTAAAAAAGCACAACGAGGAAAAAACAACGCTTAAAACAGTTCGCTTCACAGTTTTAGGTTAATGTTTTTGATCAAAGGAGCCGTAAATTTACACGTAACAAAAAGAGCGATTCTTCATCGAATTTCTTCAATGATGTGTATGACGTGGTGCGGCTCGTGCCAAAGGGTCGCGTCACAAGCTACGGTGCAATCGGTCACTACCTGGGAGCGAAATCGAGTGCACGCATGGTCGGCTGGGCAATGTTCGGTTGTCCGAAAGATGTTCCTGCTCACCGTGTTGTCAATAGCGCAGGGTTGCTCACAGGTAAGCACCACTTCAAGCCTCCAGGTAAGATGGCCCGGTTGCTTAAAAAAGAAAAAGTGACGGTGGTGAACGATAAAGTGAAGAATTTCAAAGAAATCTTTTGGGACCCTTCGCGCGAATTGCTCTGATTTTTTCCAATTGAGGGAATCTGGCATCCCAAATCAGGATGGTTTGAACTCTGGTAAGCCTCCCACTGGCTTAAAAACACTGATTTACTTACATCGGCACAATCTTCGCCCTTGCGTTGGTGTTACAAAGCCATGAATAAAGTTAAAATCCTCGTACTCGCGATTGCTCTTCTTGTGATGAGTCTGTCGCTGTCGGCTGCTCCCAAAGGAGATGGAGCCGTTGCACTGAAAAGCAAGCACAATCACCTGTTCGTGTTGAAGACAAACAGAAAATTTGTGGGCGCAACAGTTGAAGTTGTTTCCTCTCATGGTGAAGTACTCACATCACAATTGCTTGACAAGAAGAAATTGATCATTGACTTCAAAAACGTTCGCCAGGGCGCGTATACCATCCGTGTCGTAAAAGGCGACCGCGTTGAGAAGTTCAATTATCTGAACATATAATCCCGCCAAGGATGTAAGATCGGTCTGAGGGGTTGGTTTTTAGTCTACTGGGCTGTTGGCAACAACAGCCCTTTATTTTTTCTCACCGCAATGGCGCAAAGCCGCAAGGTTCGCGGAGAATTTATATAGGCGTGTGATTTCCAAATTTTCCCTGCGGACATAGCGCCTCCGCAGCCTCTGCAGTGACTGATTTTACAACGCCTCAACACGCTCACCCTTCTTCGAAACCGCAAGTAGTCCGATGAAAGTGATCAGTCCATTGAGGATAAGTATCTCGATGCTGAATCGATATCCACCAAACCATTCCTGTGAGTTTGTGCTGATGATATAACTGAGCACAGGCGATAACACACATACGACTGGAACCAGTCTGTCTTTAACCTGCATTTTTGTAAACAATCCGAAACTAAAAAGTCCGAGCAAAGGTCCATACGTATAGCCCGCAACATTGAGCACGGCATCGATAACACTACGCTCATTGATCTCGCGGAAGATGACGATGATGAACAAAAACACAAACGAAAAGCCGAGGTGAACCATGAACTTCTGGCGCTGCTTCACATGCTCTGGCTTGTCTTTGAAGTTGAGGAAGTCGATGCAAAAAGATGTAGTGAGGCCGGCAAGAGCTGAGTCAGCGCTGGCATATGACGAAGCGGTGATGCCGAGCAGAAAGAAAATTCCAACAACCAGACCGAACTTCGAGAACGCAAGCATCGGAAATAACTCATCGCTCGATGCTGGAAGTGGAACCTGGTTTTGATCCACATATAAATAAAGCAGGGCACCGAGTGTGAGGAATAGCAGGTTTACAACTACCAATGTGAGGCTGAACCAGAACATATTCTTCTGCGCATCTCCAAGGGTTTTGCAGGTGAGGTTCTTCTGCATGATCTCCTGGTCCATGCCGGTCATCGTCATGGTAATAAACGCGCCACCCAGAAACTGCTTCCAGAAATACATCGGTGAATTCACATCGTCAAAATAGAACATCCGGTTGTATTTGCTCGAGGTTATGGCGCTAACCATTCCTGAAAAAGAATAGCCCAGTCCGCCAGCGATCTGCCAAACTGCAATACATACAGCTGCAACAAGAAAAATGGTTTGGAATGAGTCGGTATAGACGATCGTTTTTACTCCGCCCTTGAAAGTGTAAACCCAGATCAGCACCAACGTAGTGGCTACTGTCACAATGAACGGAACTCCCCATGCATCGAACAAGAACAGCTGTAAAACAGTCGCTGCCAGATAAAGGCGGAGCGCTGAACCTAAAGTCCGCGAGATCAAAAAGAAAAACGCACCTGTTTTATATGACCAGAAGCTGAATCTCTTCTCGAGGTAAGTATAAATCGAAACCAGGTTAAGTCGGTAATACAGTGGCATCAGCACTCCAATGATTACCCAATAACCAACCAGATATCCAAGCACAACCTGGAAGTATCCAAAACCAATTTTGCCAACATTGCCCGGAACGGATATGAACGTCACTCCGGAGAGCGATGACCCGATCATTCCGAACGCCACAAGGTACCAGGGCGATTGTCGGTTCGCAGTAAAAAAGGTGTTGGTATCCGCTCCTCGGGAAGTAACAATAGAAATGAATATAAGGATGGCAAAATAACCGGCAATAATAGACGCAACCAGCGTTGGAGTCATAGGTACGAGCGCAAAATTTTAGCAATCAATAAGGAAAAGCCAAAAAAAACAAATAGCTGCTTCTTAAAGAGCGCAAAACGATTTCACCTGAACTGAACTTTTATGCAGCTTAATTTGCTTATTTTTGCATAAATCATCTGTTTCAATGAAGCCATTTCATCAGGAAGAAGAACTTGTCGATGTACTGGAAGCGATTGAGACGACCGACCTCATGGATCTGGTTGTGTTCAACGATGACGTAAATACTTTCGATCATGTGATCGATACACTGATCAAGGTTTGCAAGCATACAACCGAACAGGCCGAGCAATGCACGTTGTTGATCCATTACAAAGGAAAGTGCGCTGTTAAATCGGGAACATTTGATTTCCTCAAACCCATGAGGGAATCCATCTGCGAGGCCGGTATTGACGCCCGCATTCTGTAACTCATTGTGGAGTATCCATCAAAATTAATCGAAGAGGCTGTCAATCAAATTTCCAAGCTACCCGGCATTGGAAAGAAGACCGCCTTGCGCCTTGTGCTTCATATCATCAAAGATCGTCCTGAAAATACTTTCGCTTTGACAGAAGCCCTGAGCAACCTTCGTTCACAAATCCGTTTTTGCAAAGACTGCCATAACATCTCCGACCACGATGTTTGCTCCATCTGTGTAAGCCAGAGACGCGACCGCTCCATGGTCTGCGTTGTAGAGGATACGAGAGACGTCATGGCGGTAGAGAACACTTCGCAATACACAGGTCTTTACCATGTGCTTGGAGGCGTGATCTCTCCGGTGAACGGAATCGGTCCGGCCGATCTCAAGATTGAAGCCCTTGTTGAGCGTATTTCAAAATCAGCTGGCGAGATCCGCGAAATCATTCTGGCGTTAAGCCCAACCATGGAAGGCGATACCACGGCTTTCTATATCAACAAACGCGTGAAAGACCTTCCCGTTAAGGTCAGCGTTATCGCCCGCGGAGTTCCCGTTGGTGGCGATCTGGAGTATGCGGATGAGATCACGCTTGGACGCAGCATCACAGGAAGAACGCTCTTCAATTAGTTCCTGATTTCCAATTTCTGATTTCTCCTGATTCGACCAGGCTCAAGACTATCGGTTGTTAGCTAACACGCAATCAGAAATCAGAAACTCCTAAATCAGAAATTCAATCCGGTCATTTGAAATTGATTGTAAAACCTGCGTTCTTTACCCGTAGCGAAATCGACAACCCTATGAACAAACTTTCCAATCGAATCGAAGCTATTGAAGAATCTGCAACGCTGGCCATGGCTGCAAAAGCACGCGAATTCAAAAACAAAGGCATCGATGTAGTGAGCCTGAGCCTGGGCGAACCCGACTTCAAAACTCCGCAGCACATTTGTGACGCTGCTAAGATGGCAATCGATGAAGGAAAGTATTTCGCGTATCCTCCCGTGGCTGGCTACCAGGACCTTCGCGAAGCGCTCGCTGCCAAATACCAACGCGAGAACAACGTTCCCTATAAAGCTGAAAATATCGTTGTATCCAACGGAGCAAAACAGTCTATTGCTAACGCGATGCTGGCGCTGCTGAATCCCGGTGACGAGGTCGTTGTGTTTTCACCATACTGGGTGAGCTATGATGCGCTTGTAAGACTGGCGGAAGCGGTACCTGTAATGATCAAAGGCGGCATCGAAAATGATTTCAAGGTTACCGCACAACAGCTTGAAAAGGCCATCACAGCGAAAACACGCGCGATTATTTTTTCTTCGCCCTGCAATCCAACCGGAACTGTTTTCTCAAAGGCAGAACTCGAAGCGATCTCAAAAGTTGTTGTCAAGCACAACCTCATTGCAATCGCTGACGAGATCTACGAACACATCAACTTCACCGGGGAACAAGTGAGTATCGCTTCCTTTCCCGGAATGTTCGAGCGCACGATCACGGTGAATGGATTTGCCAAAGGTTATGCGATGACAGGGTGGCGTGTTGGATACATTGCCGCCCCGAAATGGATTGCTGACGGATGTAATAAGGTTCAGGGCCAAATCACTTCCGCCAATTGCTCGATCGCACAGCGTGCCGCACTTGCTGCAATCACAGGCGACCAGGTTCCAACCGCGAAAATGGTCGAGGAATACAAGAAGAGGCGCGAGATCGTGTATAATCTTCTCAAAGAAATTCCCGGGGTAAAAACAAATTATCCACAAGGCGCTTTTTATTTTTTCCCAGACGTAAGTTCGTTCTTCGGAAAATCCGCGGGCACCACCAAAATCAACAACGCGGACGATTTCTCCATGTACATGTTGGAAAAAGCACACGTGTCAATGGTTCCGGGTGGAGCATTTGGAGATGAGAAATGCGTTCGCCTTTCCTATGCAGCATCAGAGAAAGATCTGCGGGAGGCGATGAAGAGAATGAAGGAGGCGTGCGCTGCGTTGCGCTAAGCCAAAAGCTAAAGGCTGAAAGCTTAATGTGCCCCGACCCAGAGGTTTTATATGATTTAGTATTAGAACAAATCGGTGGCGCAAAGCCAAGTATCCGATCGCATTCTTCGCCTGAGAAATAGAAACTTAGCACAACAATTTTGGTCGCGCACGTAAGCTTTCGGCTTTCAGCTTTAAGCTTTCAGCTCTTTCAATATTCCTGAAATTGAGCCTCCAGCGGAGCGAACTTCTCGAGGTCTGCAAGCACCTGCTGATCGAGCGGAGTTTCTTTGATCACGTTGTAATTATCCCAAAAAGCTTTGTTGTAGGGAAGGTCCTGATATTGCAAACCGTAATTGCGCATGTGCTCGGTTGAGCTGATGCGATCTTTTGGATTCGGATTGACTTTATTAATGAGCAGCTGTTGGAACAACTCAGTTTCGAATTTCAGCTTGTTTGTAGTTGGATCGTACCAATTTACTTTTGATGTAATGGTAATATAATTCAAGTACATCTTACCATTGAACGGTTTGAAGTCTATGACTTTCTTCATTCCGACAAACTTCCCTTCGAGTTTCTTTCGTTTCCCGACAGGTCTGTCGCTCACGATGTCTTCCGCGTATTCGATTCGCACGATCGCAAACGTTTTCCTGTCGATAAGGATTTTCAGCGATGAACCCTCATCCTGCTTCACTACATAATTTTCCCTGTCGTTGTAAAACACATTGGCATCACGGTGAAGCGCTGCGAAGAATTCTTCGTCATTTTCAAAAGCGTAGTACCTGACGAAATTATTCAGCAACAAATCCTCGAGCAGGTTGTCCTGGTCGAAATATTTGGTGAATTTACTTTCATATCCGAGGCTCCTTCTCACTTCAACAAGTTTGACACGTTCACGGAGTTTGAATTTGTTTCTCGGCTCCTCGTAGTTCTCATCATAGATTTTGACCGCTGCCTCCAGCAAAGAAATGTACGTGCCACCTACCTTTTTCACATCACGGTAAAAGCCATCCATGAGAAACGGCTTCATTGGGAAATTTTGATCGATGCGGGATAATGCGATGTGCAAAATGTCGCCTCCTGTCAGTGTGTCGGAAACAACTACTTCCTGCAGTTCGATGATCGATTTTTCGAGGCGAATGATATTGATGTTGTTATCGACCAATGTCCACACGGGAGCTTCGTAATTCTTGTAACCCATCATGCTCACGACCAAAATGTCGTTTCGATGATCGATTGGAAAGTGAAAATCAAATTCTCCCTGACCATTCGAAATCGTACCGATGGCAACACCTTTGATACCGACTGACGCAAAGCCGAGCGATTCTCCCGATTCGATGTCAACAACACGGGCTGATATCGTGAGATTCTGCGCCAACCCAACGGCTGAAACAGCGAGAAACACTATGGAAAAAATTATACGATGCATAATTCGCAGTCGAAATATCATTAATAACGGCAATTCGGCCAATGTAATGTAGGATTATCTATTAATTTGAGATTTTACCGCTGATTTACCCGCGTTAATCGGTTTTCCTTTCCATTGCTTAACTTTATTGAGAATTTCACCCGTTTGAAGATCATCGATAAAATACCGCGCATCTGGAAACGAGCCTATTTGCTGCTCTGCTTCTGGTATGCCGTCAATTATTCGATCGGAACTTTCCTCGAATGGAAACTTGAAACACCCAACACGTACATCTTCTGGAATGCACTCTCGCTATTCGAAGCATTGTGTTTACTCATAGTGTTGATTTTTCTCTACTGTAATCTACTCTTCCGATACAATATCTATGTTCAGGTTGCGGGGCACGCAATCGGTGTCACGGTCTATTTTATCATTATCGGAACGTGGTCATGGTACCTCGAAGATTATGTAGAAGGTTTCGTTTACTTCGAGAACTGGAAGGACCACCTCATCCAACTGCTTAAGTGGGAAGGGCTGCACTTCCATGATCAGTACATCATCACCATCGCTGTGTATTACGTGATAAGATACTTCCAGGGCCTGCAGAAAGAAGAGGAAGAGAAGAGCACATTGAATTTGAAGAACCGCGAAATGCAGATATCGTTGTTAAAGTCGCAGATCAACCCGCATTTTCTGTTCAATACGCTTAACTCGATCAACACGCTCATAGGCTCGAGCAAAGAACAGGCAAGGCGTGTGATCACCCAGTTGTCCGATATTTTCCGGTACGCGCTCGATTCACATGGCGACCAGATGGTACGTCTCATACACGAACTCGATTTTATCGACAACTATATCCGCATACAACAAGTTCGTTTTGGAGAACGTCTCAAGTTTGTGAAGCAAGTCGATTTCTCTTGCCTGGGAGTGCAGATACCACCCATGATCCTGCAGCCGCTTGTGGAGAATTCGGTGAAGTACGGCATTGCTCCGAAAGATGATTGTGGCACAATTGTACTCACCATCAAACGTTTCAATAATATGATCTTTTTTGAAGTGAAAGATGATGGACTTGGGTCGAAAGCAAAAAAAGTGATGGATGGAAGTTCGAGTGGCGTTGGATTGAAAAATACCGATATGCGTTTGAAAAGCATTTTCGGTGCGAGCTCCGGGTTGAGAATTCGCTCAAACGAATGGGGCTATTCAGTGAGCTTCTTCATCCCAACGGAAAATATGATGAGTGAAGAACAACCCCAGGAAGGCCAAGCACTAGACCAGGCCGTATAAAAATATTTTGTTTTTGAAATTTTAGAACCAAATTATAACTAACCGATGAACATCACCTGCGTTATTGTAGATGACGAAAAATTAGCTCGCGATCTTCTCACCGAGTACCTTCAACAAATGCCAAACATCCAGATCGTTGGAGAGGCATCCAAAGGAAAGGAAGCCGTGGAGGTTATCGACAAGCTTAAACCCGATCTCATTTTTCTCGATGTGCAAATGCCTGGAATGACAGGCTTCGATGTGCTCGATGAGATCAACCACGATCCCTTTGTGATCTTTTGTACGGCTTATGATCAATATGCCATTCGTGCTTTTGAAAAGAACGCTGTCGATTACCTGTTGAAGCCTCTTGACCAGGAGCGATTCCGCGTGTCGATCGATCGGGCTATTGCGCGAATGAAGATGGAACAGAACAATGTTGGCGAGTTGCTTCGCAGCATGAAGACTGAAAATAAGACATCTTACGATTCACACATCTTCGTGCAAAAATCTGAGAAACTGCTCAATCTTCCTGTAGATGAAATCGTTTATCTCGAAGCCTCAGGCGACTACACAATCCTTACAACAAAGAATGATCAGTTTGTAAGCTCCTCAGGAATTGGAAAATTGGAAGAGATCCTGAATCCCGAAATGTTCATTCGTGTTCACCGCAGCACGATCATCAACATCAATTCACTGAAAGAAATTGAAAAGCATTTCAACGGGGGAATGGTGGTGAAGATGCAGAACGGCAAAAGTTTCCCGGTGAGCCGCACTTACGCAAAGCTGATCCGCAGAAAAGTTGTCTAACTAATTTTTTCAGCAAATGATAAATAGCACTGTAACGCGGTGCTATTTTTTTTCAGGGATATTGAACTTCAAACCGACCTTCACTTTGTCAGACACGGGGCGATCGCCTTTTCGGGAAGGTGTCCACGCTGGTCCTTCTTTCACCAGCCTGATCAGCTCATCATCACATCCGAAGCCAATACCTTTCAACACTTTGAAATCGGTGAGCTGACCAACTGCACTGACCGTGAATTGTATCGTGACTTTACCTTCAATGTTATGTTCCAATGCCTGCTTCGGATAACTCATTTTGTTCTCGAGATATTTGGAATAAGCCCTTCTTCCTCCTTCAGGTTCGGCCATGTGGAATGCAGCCTCATCGTCAGCAGCGTTTTCGTTCGGGGACGCGTAGCCGGTGACCACAACCTCACTCAATGATGAATAATCAGGCGTGAGCTCCACATTGATCTCGTTTACGTTCCGAATGTCGATATCCTGCGATTTCATACCGATAAAGCTGAAATGAAGTTGTCGTGCATCGCTGTTGGTGCGAATCACATATTCACCGTATGCGTTTGTGATCGTTCCTTCGCGGGAATCATCAACCGTAATATTCACACCGGTAACTGCCGAGCCATCTTCGGTTGAAGTGACACGTCCGCGAATTACGCGACTGGTAACTGACAAGGGCTTGGTGGAGATGTCAGGTTGCGATCGTTCGCTTAAAGTTGGAGGTTCTGAAAGGTTGGCTTCCACCTCACGCTGACGCTCATGACGAACGATCTCCGTGGTGGTAACTGTTTCGATCCGCGCGGCTGGCGTTTGATCTTGGAGACGAGCGCGTTCTTTTGCCATGGCTATTTCCCTGCGCTCAGCCAGCAGCGGATATTGAATTTCAAGTGTATCGGCATGGAGTACCTGTTTAACATTCATCTCCTGCTCAGACTGAAATTCAGCCTTCTGTTTCATATTGCTGATCAGGTACAGGCCTGACAACCCCACAAGGATCAAGCCGGCTGCTATACCGATTGACCAGTTCCACATCGAAATGATCTTCGGACGATGGCTCCGGTGTTTATGCGTTAATGATGAACGGATGTCTTGCAGGTCGATGAGGAAATTGTCGGTGCCTGCGTGCTGTGCGCCCTCAAGTGCATCGGCCAGGAAAGGGTCATTCATGGCTTCCACTTCCAACGCATGCATTTCGGATGCAGTCATTTCGCCCCGCAGGTACCGTTCAATATCGTGCTTACGCTCAGTCATTCTTTTCCATGCAAATCTTCAAATTCCGCTTCCCATTCTGGATATAGCTCTTCACTTTGTTAAGGTCGAATCCCGTGATCTCCGCAATTTCCTTGTAGCATTTCTGCTCGATATAGAACAATTGAACGCATTGTTTCTGTTCCGGGACGAGCATTCCGATACATTTCTCTAATTTACTAA
>CBHROW010000121.1:0-14585 GCA_966080355.1 uncultured Chryseosolibacter sp. | reverse complement strand
ATTTCAATGATGGCAGATCGATCCAGCCGCAACGTCTTGGTCGCCCGGTTGTCGAGCCGAACTCGTTACCTTGTTTGCGCATCAGCTCGCCTTCTTCGTTGAGCAACTCAGTAGGAAATGGACCGCTGCCAACGCGTGTGCTATAGGCTTTGAAAATACCATATACTTCTCCAATGTGTCGGGGGGCAATTCCAAGTCCGGTGCAAGCGCCAGCTGTTACCGTGTTTGACGATGTGACAAATGGATAACTTCCGAAATCAATATCAAGCAGCGATCCCTGCGCACCTTCAGCTAAAATCGATGATCCTTTTTTCAATTCCTGATTGAGAAAATATTCGCTCTCGATGAGTTGAAACTGTTTCAAAAAAGAAATCGCATCGAGGAATTGTTTTTCGAGGTCAGACCAATCGTATTGCAAGTCGTGATCTTTCAGAATATTGAAATGAATTGCCGTGAGCTTTTTAAATTTCTCCTGAAACGAATCAGAAAGAATATCCCCAACACGCAATCCCTGGCGGCCAATTTTATCTTGATAGGTGGGTCCAATCCCTTTAAGCGTTGAACCGATCTTATTCTCTCCTTTAGCTTTTTCTTGTGCCTGATCTAAAAGCCGATGAGTAGGAAGAATGAGCGTTGCCTTTTTCGAGATGAAAAGATTTTTCTTCACGTTCAAATTGTATTTCTGAAGCTTTTCGATCTCTGCTTTGAACACAATGGGATCGAGCACAACGCCATTGCCGATCACGTTAAGTGTTGTTTCGCGAAAAATTCCGGAAGGTATCTGATGGAGTACATGCTTTATTCCATCGAACTCCAGGGTGTGTCCGGCATTTGGGCCGCCCTGAAAACGCGCGACCACATCATACTTTGGAGCAAGAACATCCACGATCTTGCCTTTGCCTTCATCTCCCCATTGAAGACCTAACAATACATCAACCTTCGACATGATTATCTTTTTGTAAGCCTTGTTACCTCAGCTTCGTTTTGAACGATTTGAAAAATAGCATTCAGTTTTGTTATGACGAGAAGCTTCTGAACGTTTTCAGATGGCTTCATTAAATAAACTTCTCCGCCCTTATTACGGAATTTGGTGAGGATCGTGATGAGAACACCGATGCCACTACTATTGATATAACGCAGTTTGGAGATATCAATAATGCAGATCAGTACCTTGTCTTGAATGGCAGCATTAGCAACTTCAAGAAGACTCGTTCCGCTGTCCTCACCGATCAAATCGCCACCAAGGCGCAGGATCAATGTTTGCTGGTTGATTTCTTTTTCGAACGTCATAAGGGAATTAGTTAGTTGAGGCTTTGCGGTTCTCGCAGTTTTGCCTGGTGCAAGCCGCGTATAATATTAGCGAATGGTGCAATACGTTGAAATGCAAGATCTCCTCGACCGTGTTTTGAATATTTTGAATCCTCGGGTCGCAAAACTCAACCACGCGGTGACATTCTGTGCAGATCAGGTGGTCGTGCTGTTTGTATCCGAACGATTTCTCGTATTGTGCGAGATTTTTTCCAAACTGATGCTTGCTCACCAGATCACATTCCACCAGCAAGTCGAGCGTATTGTATACTGTCGCGCGGCTTACCCGGTAGTTCTTGTTCTTCATGCTGATGTAGAGTGATTCCACATCAAAGTGACCATCGCGTGAATAGATTTCTTCGAGTATGGCGTACCGCTCGGGCGTTTTCCGCAGCTCCTTGTTCTCAAGATAAGCAGTGAAAATCGACTTCACTTCCTCATAAATTTTCTGATTGAGCGCCATATTCAATGCTGCCTTTCTGCCTTCCGGTTCAAATCAAGGGGTCAAAGATATAAAAAGTTCCGACTTCGGGTTTGGACTATTCCTTCGAATCGAAGCGGCTAACCTTCACAACACCTTCCACCTTCTGGAGTTTGCTGATCAGTTGCTCGAGGTGCCGAGTGTCGTTCACGTACAGCATAATCTCGCCATCGAAAATTCCGGAGTCGGTATGGATCGACATTGAACTCATATTTACTTTGAGTTCTTCCGAAATTACTTTCGATACATCGTTGATCAATCCAACCCGGTCAGTTCCTTTCATCCTCAATCCCGTAAGGAAAGCAACTTCATGTTGGGACGTCCACTTCGCCTTCACCACGCGATTACCATGGTGTGACAAAAGTTCGGGAGCATTGGGGCAATTTGTTCGATGGATCTTGATTCCTTCATTCACTGTTACGAATCCGAAAACATCGTCACCCGGAATAGGCGTGCAGCATTTCGCGAGTTTGTAGTCGACCACGTCCATGTCTTCGCCTACGAGGAGAATATCTTCGTATCGGCCTTTCGCTTTGGTGATCTCCTGTTCAATGACCTTAGCATCAGCTACAGCGAGATTGGGTTTCGACCTTATTGGTGAGACCGGTCTGTTCTCAACAAAGCGTTTCAGATCAGCCGTGGTGATAAACCCCGCCCCTACTCTAAAATACAAATCGAAATGCGTGGCGGCTTTGAAGTAGTCGCGCATCTGTTCGAGGATCGTTTGTGACGGTTCTTCCTTGAGCTGGCGAAGTTTTCGGATGATGATTTCTTTTCCGTCTTCGGCCGACTTCTTTTTATCTTCCTTGAGTTCTTCCTTGATGCGCGACTTGGCTTTCGATGTTACTGTAAATCGCAGCCAGTCTTCATGTGGCTTTTGTTTTTGCGATGTAAGAATTTCGATCTGATCGCCATTCTTCAGTACATAATTGATGGGAACGAGTTTATTGTTCACTTTGGCGCCAATACATTTCGACCCCACCTGGGTGTGAATCTCAAATGCAAAATCCAAAGCCGTTGCACCATAGGGCAGTGTCTTTAATTCACCTTTCGGAGTAAAGACAAAAACTTCTTCACTGAAAAGATTTCCCCTGAAGTCATCAACAAAGTCCAGTGCTGAGTGATTGTTCTGCTCTAAAAGATCGCGAACGCGCGCGAGCCATTTTTCGAGATTCGATTCTGCAGTGGCGCTGGTGTCTTTATATTTCCAGTGTGCCGCATAGCCCTTCTCAGCAATTTCATCCATACGTTTGGTGCGGATCTGTACCTCCACCCATTGGCCATTTTTCGCCATCACCGTAGTATGAAGCGATTCGTATCCATTTGCTTTTGGTGTACTGATCCAGTCGCGGAGTCGATCAGGGTTTGGCGTATAATAATCGGTGACGATGGAATACACTTGCCAGCACAATGCTTTTTCCTGTTCCAGCGGTGTATCGAGAATTATGCGAATGGCAAACAAGTCGAACACTTCTTCGAACGGAATATTTTGCTTGCGCATTTTATTCCAGATCGAATGAATGGACTTCGGCCTGCCTTTGATGTCGTACCGGATATTGAGTTTGTCAAGCTCGCCATTGATGGGTGTAACAAACTGCTTGATGAATTTATTGCGAACAGTCTTTGTAGCATCGATCTTTTGAGCGATCGAGTCGTAGATCGGCTTGTCTGTGAAGCGGAGGTAGAGATCTTCCAGTTCGGTTTTGATCGCGTTGAGGCCGAGGCGATGTGCAAGCGGAGCGTACAGATAAATTGTTTCGGAGGCAACTTTAAGCTGCTTGTTTCGCGGCATGCTGTCAAGGGTCCGCATATTGTGGAGCCTGTCGGCAAGCTTGATAAGAATAACCCGAACATCTTCAGAAAGTGTGAAGAGCATTTTTCGGAAGTTCTCGGCTTGCTGCGAGGTTCCGTATTCGAAAACGCCCCGGATCTTAGTGAGTCCATCGATAATACGCGCGATCTTTTTTCCGAAGGTGCGCTCGATCTCAGCGAGTTGAATGTCAGTATCCTCAACTACATCGTGGAGTAAAGCTGCAACGATAGAGGTGGTTCCAAGTCCGATCTCTTCCGTACATATTTCGGCAACAGCCAACGGGTGAAAAATATACGGTTCGCCCGATTTCCTTCGCATATCTTTATGCGCTTCAAGCGAAATAGTGAAGGCCTTTTTTATGAGTTTGGCATCGCCTTCCCGAAGTATGGGTTTAGCCTTCCTGAGTAATCTACGGTATCGATTAATGATTTCTTTTTTCTCCTGCTCGGTATCTATGACCATCATCTGATTCGTTCGATTTTAATGGCTTTAAGGGTGGGGTTATGATGAAAGGGTAATTTATCGAATCCAATTTAGGGTTTAAAATTTTTTGAGGGCTATTACATTAACAACAAGAAACTGTTCATTAATTCCGAATTATCTCTAAATTTGCGCTCCTTTTTTACCAGCAAGCCAACGAAAAAGGGGAATTACAGCCGGATGTGGCGCTCCTGATAGCTATCGGGATGGCAGCCGCAAAAGCAACAACCGGATGTGGCGTAATTGGTAGCCGCGCCAGACTTAGGATCTGGTGCCGTGAGGCGTGGGGGTTCGAGTCCCTCCATCCGGACAAGTTCCGCCTGTGCAAGAATGATTTGCGCTAGGCGGGCAGAGAGCCCCTGATACTGAATTTTTTGAAAGTATTGGGGGTTCTTGATTTAACAGCAACATCAAACGTTATCAATTTTGGAAATAACACTCAACAAAAAAGGAAGCACAGAGGGGCTCTTGAAAATCAAGCTGAATGAAGGTGATTATCAACCCCATGTGGAAGAGAAAGTTCGCGATTATGCCCGTAAAGCGACCATCAAAGGATTTCGTCAGGGAAAAGTGCCGACCGGTGTTATTAAAAAAATGTTCGGCAAATCAATTCTTGTGGATGAGATCAATCATCTCCTTTCGCACAAGATCTCCGATTACATCAAGGACAACAATCTGAAGATCCTGGGCGAGCCGCTTCCGAATCATGATAAAACACGCGACATCGACTGGGAGTCGCAGAAAGATTTCGAATTCGAATACCAGATCGGGATGGTGGAAGATTTCACGTATGATCTTTCAGCGAAGGCAAAAGTAAAAGGATACGAAATCGAAGTTGATCAAAAGGTGATCGATGAGACGCTGAATGACCTTCGCAAGCGCTTCGGAAAGGTATCCTATCCGGAAACCAGCGAAATTGGCGACAACATATTCGGAGAACTGACTGCGCTTCAAAGCGACTTTAAAAAAGAAAACGTATTCCTGGCGAGCGACAAAATTGAAAAAGGGGAACAAAAGAAATTTGTCGGTTTGAAGAAGGAAAATGAAGTTGAATTCGACATCAACAAGATTTTCAAAGAGGAAGATCTGCGCAAGCAGCTGCTGAGCGAATACGAGAAAGACATCAAAGAATTCGGTTCAACTTTCAAGCTGAAGATCAACACCATCAGCCGCACCGAAGAGGCGGACATGAATCAGGAGCTGTTTGATCGCGTATTCGGCAAGGATGCGGTGACCAGCGAAAATGAGTTTCTCGACAAGGTAAAACAAACGATTGCCGAGAATTACAAGCGCGAGACCGAGCATTTCCTCGATCATCATATCGAGGATTATTTCCTCGACCACATTAAAATCAACATCCCTTCGGACTTCCTAAAGACATGGCTGAAATCAACCAGCCAGGGTCAGGTAACAGACACCGTGCTCGACAAAGAATTCGATCAGTATATACGCGGATTAAAGTGGGATCTGATCAAGAACAAAATTGCTGATGACAACGGTATCAAAGTTGAGACTGAAGAAGTAAAAGACAAAGCCAAGGAACTGATCACGGCACAATTTGGCGGGCCGGCATTTGCTGCTCAATTCGGTGATCGCCTGGATGCATTTGCAGACAATTATCTTCAGAACGAAAATGGCCAAAACTTCATGAGATTATACAATCAGCTGAAACACGACAAGATCATGGGCCTGATCAAAAGCAAGATCACCGTTGACGAAAAACAGGTGTCGGTTGATGAGTTTAAGAAGATTGTTGACGAACATAAACACTAGTCTCTAGCTTTGGTGATGGCTATAGCTACATGCCATAGCCAACATCGGGGCGAATATTCAACAATAAAATTGCCACGCATACGACAATGGTTTTATCCGGCAGGGGTAAAACCATTTTTGTTTTTGGATGGTTTTTAGGTTGTAATTTAAGTCGAGTATAGCTAAGATTGTCGAGCCTAAAGGCGACCTGAGCGGGACATTTTCTCAATCCTGATTTTAAATCAATTATCGTAAACAAATCTATATGAATAACAACAACGAGTTCCGGAAATACGCGGTACATCACCTGGGTATGAGTGGTAGCACGATTGACGGCTACGCTCAGCAAATTCAGAACATGACACAGTACGTCATTGAAGAACGACCTGGGAATTTCCGTGCGATCGATGTGTTCACCCGACTCATTTCCGACCGAATCATATTCCTCGGTATGGGCATCGATGATCAGATCGCCAACCTGATCACCGCTCAATTGCTTTTCCTGGAATCGTCTGATCCACGCAAGGATATCATCATGTATATCAATAGTCCGGGCGGATCGGTATACGCTGGGCTCGGAATCTATGACACGATGCAATATGTAAATCCTGACGTGGCTACCATCTGCACCGGACTAGCTGCCTCCATGGGCGCTGTGTTGCTTACGGCAGGTGCGGCTAAAAAACGCTCGGCATTGCCCCATGCTCGCGTCATGATCCATCAACCGATGAGCGGCATGCAGGGACAGGCATCTGACATGGAAATCAGCCTGAAGCAAACGCTTGAAGTGAAAAAAGATCTCTATAATATCCTGGCGAAACACAGCGGCCAGAAGTACGAAAAAATCGAGAAAGATTCTGATCGCGATTACTGGATGCGAGCAGGTGAGGCTAAAGAATACGGCCTAATCGATGAGGTTTTGGAACGAAAGAAGGCCTAAAAACCGTTAATTCTAAAATCAGACCGATGTGCTAAATATTCTGTACCTTTGTACGGAACCGTGGCACATCGGTTTTCAATGTAATCCCCAATTACAATTATGGCAGAAGTAACGTGTTCGTTTTGCGGCAGAAGCAAGAAAGATGTGGACCTGATGATCTCCGGAATCCACGCTCACATTTGCGATAAATGCGTTACTCAGGCCAGTCAGATACTGCAGGAAGAAAAGCGCAGCAAAATAGATGCTGGTTTCGCTCCCAACTTTAAATTGATCAAGCCACGGGAGATCAAAAAATTCCTTGACGAGTATGTGATTGGTCAGGACGAGGCCAAGAAAATTATTTCAGTTGCTGTCTACAATCACTACAAGCGCCTGATGCAGCGAAAGCTCGACAATGACGTAACGATCGAGAAATCGAATATCATCATGGTGGGTGAGACCGGAACAGGCAAAACTTACCTCGCACGTACATTGGCGAAAATCCTACAAGTGCCTTTTTGTATTGCCGATGCAACAGTGCTTACGGAGGCAGGCTATGTTGGTGAGGACGTGGAAAGTATTTTAACGCGACTCCTTCAGGCAGCAGACTACAATGTTGAAGCGGCAGAAAGAGGCATCGTGTATATTGACGAGATCGACAAGATCGCACGCAAGTCTGATAATCCTTCGATCACGCGCGATGTGAGTGGAGAAGGTGTTCAACAGGCGTTGCTCAAGCTTCTCGAGGGAACAGCTGTCAACGTTCCCCCACAGGGTGGAAGAAAACATCCCGATCAAAAAATGATCACAGTGAACACGGAAAACATCCTGTTCATTTGTGGTGGCGCCTTCGAAGGCATCTCAAGATTCATTGGTAACAGATTGAATACACGTCCGCTCGGATTTGTTGCTGGCGCTGACGGTTTGCATCCCGGAGATATCGATAAGAATAACCTTTTACAGTTTATATCAGCCCAAGACCTCAAGAGTTTCGGATTGATCCCGGAATTGATTGGTCGTTTGCCTGTAGTTTCATTCCTCAATCCGCTGGACAGAGAGGCACTGCGAAGAATTCTGACGGAACCGAAGAATGCTCTTGTGAAACAATACAAGAAGCTATTTGAGATGGAGACGATCGAACTGGAATTCAAAGAAGGTGCGATCGAGTTCATTGTAGAGAAAGCGCTCGAGTTCAAGCTGGGTGCCCGCGGACTTCGCAGCATTTGCGAGGCGATCATCAACGATGCCATGTTCGAGTTGCCTTCGGAGAAAACTTCTGAGAAACTTGTCATCAATCGCGCTTACGCGGAAGAAAAATTCAGCAAATCGCAGTACAGCAAGTTGAAGGTAGCATAAAAGGCTAAGACTGTTGGCTAAAGCTATGGCCAGTAGTTCTGCTGCTCTTAAGATATTCCACCATTAATTTCGCTGCATTTTCAGAGGCAGAACCCGTGTTCATGAGGTTGAACATAGCTTGATAATCTGTCAGGACTTTTTCGCGGTAGGAATTTTCAAAAAGTAGCTTATTCACCTCGGCAGCAATAGCCTCAGGATTGGCTTCAGCTTGAATGAGTTCGTGGATCACCTCTTTTCCCATGATCAAATTGACGAGCGAAATGAATTTCACGCGAATGATCGTCTTCACGAGATTGTAAGTAAACGCTGATGTTCTATAAACTACAACCTGAGGAACTTTCAGCAAAGCCGTTTCGAGTGTTGCTGTTCCCGATGTTACAATGGCGGCTTGCGCGTTTTGCAGGAGGTTGTAAGTGTCTTCGCGAATAAGCCGAACGCTCTCAAATGCACGGAACCCATCATAAAGATGGTCGTCAAGATTGCTCACTGAGGCGACCCCAAAATTGACATTTGGCAACCGTTTGATCGTTTCTACCATTACGGGAGCGATCCTCAGCAGTTCCTGTTTTCTACTGCCAGGCAACAATGCAACCAAGGGTTTAGATGAATCAAACCTATTTCTTTGAAGGAAATCGCCATCAGGCTTATGCGCGAGAACAGCATCGAGAACCGGATTCCCAACGTAATCGACCTCGGCCCCAAAACGTTTGAAAAAATCCTTCTCGAAAGGGAGGATCACAAACATGCGCGTTACAGTGTCTCTGAGTTTGAAGGCGCGCTTTTGATTCCAGGCCCAAACCTTCGGTGTGATATAGTAAAATACCTTGCGATTGGTTGCTTTCGCGAATGAGGCGATGCGCATGTTGAATCCACCATAATCGATAAGAATAATTACATCAGGATTAAAGGCAGCAATGTCTTCCTTGCATTGGCGGATATATCGGCTCACGGTTCGAAGATTCTTTACTACTTCGATAAAACCCATGAAAGCGAGATCCGCATAATGCACAACGATGTCAACACCTGCTTCTTTCATGTAATCGCCACCAAAGCCTCGAAAGATCGCTTGCGGGTCATTCCTTTTCAATGCCTTCACAAGATTGCTGCCGTGCAAATCCCCGGAGCGTTCGCCTGCAATCAGATAGTATTTCATTTGCGAGAGCTTCGATAATTATTCGCCAAAATAATCGACATAGTTGCGCGGGGTTTCATAAAGCCTGATGGAATGCAGCCTTGCTGTACCGGTAATGGTCGGCAGTTCGTGATGAAGAATTTTCCATATCTCCACAATCAGGTTCTCGCAACTCGCCAGCTTGCCCGCCATGAAATCGACATCGAGATTGAGGTTTTTGTGGTCAAGCTTGTCGATGACCTCGGCTCGAATCAGCGTGCTTAACTTTTTCAGATCAACAACAAAACCTGTTTCAGGATCGGGAAGGCCTTTGACAGTAACGATGAGATCGAAGTTGTGGCCGTGCCAGTTCTCATTGGCACAGGGACCAAAGATCTCCAGGTTTCTTTCTTTCGATAAAGAAGGATTATAAAGCTTATGAGCCGCGTTGAAGTGTTCTTTTCTTGAAACGTAAAGCATTTTTTTGAAATGACTTACAAATATAGAGATAATCAACGATGCCCTTGAAATGAAAGAAGCCACCCCTTGGGGCGGCTCCTTCAAAATAATTTTCAATCAAGGATTAGTTTACATCCCACCAAACGCGTGAAGTGTTTGTATCCTGACCTGACAGTCTAGCGACAGCAGCATCGTAGTTGCTACCGTTGAGCGTAGCCTCTTCGCGAGGATAGATCCAACGTGTAGGGATGTTACCATCGTTGTAGTGGTCAACTGCAGGCTTGAGGTTAGGAACGCCAGTTCTTCTGAATTCCGACCATGCATCGAATGCCTGGCCATAAAGGCTCTTCCATTTCTCTTCGCGGATCACGGTTAGCATACCAGGAGCTCCAGCGGCATCTGCCAAGCGAGCAGTTGCATAAGCAGCGGCCGAACCAGTGATTGTTTCACCTGCAGGCTTCACAGTGGACGTCTTCGAGTGAGCTTCAAGAGTCTCAAACGATTTTGTGATACCTGAATTGAGCAACTGAGCAGCAGTTGAAGTTTCCATATCATCGGTCCAGCCCATTGCCACAGCTTCAGCCCTATTCAAGTAGGTGTAAGAAGCTGTCATTATAGGAAGCGGAGACGTAGCATTCCAGTAGTAGTTTCTGTTCATTTGAGCCTTACCAGCACCGCTACCATCGCGGTAACCATAAGGAACACCATCATTTGTTGTACTACGAGCATATACTTTCAAACGGTCGTCCAAAGTATGCGTAGATGTAGGATTGAGGCTGGCACCGCCTTGATTGCCTTTCATCGCATCAGTGAACTCCTTCGTAAGGAAGTAGTCGGCTGTTCTGTTTGCATTCCAAGGGTTTCTGAAACCAGTCAAATCTACGTACGTAAACCATGCTTCATCAGCAACATTAACAACCATGTTAGTCGTTCCAGCATTAGTAAGCGCTTCTCTGAAAGTTGATTCACCCAAAGCAGGATTTACTTCAGAGAGTTGCATAGCAACCTGCATCAGGAATGAGTTAGCAAACTTCTTCCAGTTGGTCATATTACCCTTGTAGATAATATCGCCAGTCGGGCCTTTTTCGCTTGTCACGATCATGTCGCGACCTTCCTTAACCCAAGCGATGATATCGCTGTAGATACTTTCCTGTGTATCGTAAGCAGGCGTAACGTTCTCAATACCTTTCGCTGCTTCATCATTAGGCACATCACCCCAAAGGTCAGTAACACGCTTCATAACGACCGCTTTGAATATCTGGGCAACAGCGCGCTGGTTGGCGGCAGAACCCTGCAACAACACTTCAGGCGTTACCTGTGAAGCATCAGAAGTAATTTCGATGATCCTATCCAGCTGGTTGATTATGCCAGTGTAGTACGTACCCCACCCGTATGGTGTTTGGGCATACAACATCTCATCGGTGTAAGTTACCTGCGCCTGATACTGCACCATCAACGTAGGGATTGTGATACCCGTTCTGTTAGTGAGAGTCGCATAGTTCATTATAGCGCCTGCCAAAAGACCTGACGTAGCAGGCTTCTCAGCGCCATTCCTATTGGCGTTCATGTCGCCAAAGTCAACGTTCTCGCAGGCGATGAATACATTCACCAGCAGAACTGTGAGGAGTATTTTATTGAATCTTCTCATTGTCATAAATCTTAGAAAGTCAACTTAACATTAACACCATAGCTTCTAGTTCCAGGCAGGTTGGCATTTTCACCCCAGCTGTTTGACATTTCTGAAGGATCCCATCTGTGAATGTTATCCTTTGACAGACCAAATCTTGCAAGGTTTCTTGCAACAAGACCGATGGTAGCTCCCTTCAACACTTTCTTGTTCTTGAACAGTGAACTGATATCGTAAGAAAGATTTACATCTCTCAATTTGATATAGCTTGCGTTATGGATGAAAGGTTCAGGCAATACGTTCGCCTGGAATTGCTGTGAATAGTTGTAGCCATCTACATAGCCATCGAAAGTAGCGCCATTTTCGTCAACTGCAACTACATGCACGCCACCACCTTCGGCAACATCATCGCGGATGTTCATACCTTTGTCGTTGATCGCTGCAGACCCTGCAAGAAGACCTGAGTAAGTTCCCCACATTTCAGTCAAAGAGAAAAACTTGCCGCCTTTTTGGAAGTCAAATGCTGCCATAAGTTGGAGTCCTTTGAAGCTGAAAGTGTTCACAAAACCACCGTTGAAGTCGGGAATGATACTTCCGTAGTAGTGGTCGTTCTCGATCTGGTAAAGGCCGGTTGAAGAATCAACGATCTTGTTACCATTATCATCGCGAGCGATTGCTCTACCGCGGATCTGACCCCACTTAGCACCCAACTGGTGGATGAGGAATACGTTCTGGAAGTCGTCAGACTCACCAGCAACGTTGATTGCTTCCTGGTCGTTAGGCAGAGACTTAACCTGGTTGCCGTACTTCGAGAAGTTCAACAAGGCATTCCATGTAAAGCCATTGCTAAGCTTGAGGATATCACCAGACAATGAAACTTCGATACCATGACGAACAACTTCACCAGCGTTGGTCAGGTAGTTTCCGTAGCCGGATCCGGTTGGGATACTAACTGATACGATCTCGTTTTTCTTGTCTTCGGTATAGTAAGTGAAGCTCAATGACAGTCTGTTTTCGAAGAATTTAGTATCGAAACCAGCTTCATACGAAGTACTCAAAGCCGGTGCGATGTTGGGATCAACAAGTGTTCCAGGTGTGTACTGAACAACTACGCCATTGAAAGGCTTAGCAGCAACAGGATAGATCGGATTGATCTGGTTTGCATCCACATCGCTACCAACCTGTGCCCAGCTGGTTCTCAACTTACCGAACGACAGGAATGAAGTGTTCAGCAATTCAGAGAAGATAAAGCTTGCTCCAACTGAAGGGTAAGCATAACCGTTCTTTGTGCTAGGGAGCGCAGAGCTCCAGTCCTTACGCAAAGACGCATCCAAGAAAGCGATCTGCTTGTAACCCAATGATACGTTACCGTATACAGAGTTAACCTGCTTTTGCCACTTGTTCATAGAAGGAGTTGGCACTTCGCCAGCGTTTGAGAACTGATACAGGTCAGGGATGATCAAACCACCAGTTTTATTGCCAGGGTTCATATCAGCAGAAAGACGATCGTAGTTCTCTTTTCTGATGTTACCACCAACGAGAGCTGATACGTCAAAATCGCCAGCGGCAAACTTGTCCTTATATCTCAAAGCACCGCTGAAGTTGTTTTCGCTCTTGTTGCTTCTATATGTACCAAAGCTGTTGATCCAAGGATTGTAAAGATCAGTTGCAGCAGAGTTAGCAAGAACAAAAGGGAAGTTCCAGTCGCGGTTAACTTGGGTCTGCGTACGTGAAATTGTTCCAGTCAACTCCAGTTTGTCGTTAAACTTATAAGTAGGAGTAACGATACCTGTGAAGTTGTTGTTGGTTTCAAGACGCTGATAGTTCTGCATGAATGTGTACGGGTTGAACCAGAAAGCAGGTTTCTGATAGCCAGCACCAAACAAGTAATAGTCAGGACCCCACCAGTTCCATGATGCTGTGTAACCATCAAGAGTCTTCACATCTTTCATTTCTCTCATGATGTTCATATCAAGGTTACGGTTGAACCATGAGTTGAACGAACCCGTAGTTTGGTTACCATAAGTATCATCGAAATCACCGCGAACATTCGCACGGGTGAAACGGATTGCAGAAGTCACGCTCAACTTGTCAGTTGCCTGGAAAGTGAAGTTCGTGTTGATGAAATGCTTCTTCAACCATGTGTATGGTGTGATACCAGTTTGGTCGAGGTTAGTGTAAGCAAAACGTCCGTTGAAAGCTTTGCCGCCACCGCTAACTGCTACTGTATTCTTAAGAGTCTTACCAGTTTCGTAGAAGTCCTTAATGTTGTTAGGCTGCGCAGAATATTTTGCGGTTTGTCCGTAATACGGACTATCTGGCCACCATGCATACCAAGGAACATAATCCTGGCCATCGAACTTAGGCCCCCAGCTTTCGTCAGCGTAGTTGTTGTCGAACAACAGGTAACGCTTTCCGTCTGCGAAGTCCCACTCAGCAGGGTAGGCATCAGCAGTCTTATCGAAAGTTCCCCATGAAGCTGCACCTTCATAACCACCACCGTAAAGGTTTTGGTACTTAGGCAGGTAAGCAACTTTGTCGAATGTAGTTGAGCTGGTCAATTCAACAGAAAGGTTATCAGATCCCTTCTTAGTGGTGATGATGATCACACCAGCTTCACCTCTTTGTCCGTAGAGCGCGTTTGCGTTAGGACCTTTCAACACGTTGATCGATTCAACGTTTTCCATGTCGATGTCGTTAGGATCAACACCAGGAACACCGTCAACAACGTACATTGGTTCTCTATCGCTGGTCAGTGACACACCACCGCGGATGCGGATCTTACCGAACGCGCCAAGTTTTGCACCAGGCTGTCCAAGAACGGAAACACCGGCAACTTTACCAGCGATCGCATTCTTGATGTTCATGTCTTGAGTGATGTTCAGGGTTTTGGCTTTTACCTCCTGAGAAGCGTAAGGAAGTGTTTTCACTTCGCGCTTTTCGTTAAGGGCGGTAACCACTACCTCACTCAACTGAGTGATATCCTGTGACATCAGTACATCAACAGTGGTTCTTGTTCCGATCTCGACTTCTTGAGTCTGAAGACCGATAAACGTGAAAACCAGAACTCCTCCTTCTGCAGGAGCATTGAGTCTGTAGTTTCCTTCGCCATCAGTTACTGTACCATTCGTAGTTCCTTTAACAACTACGTTGACCCCTGGGAGGGCACTTCCGTCTTCCGAGGACGTGACCTTTCCAGAGACCGTTCTCTCCTGTGCCCACAACTCGCTGCTGGCGAGTGCAAACACCGCTGTGAAGCATAATAGTAGAATTCTTCTC
>CBHROW010000120.1:0-14657 GCA_966080355.1 uncultured Chryseosolibacter sp. | reverse complement strand
TTTCAGTCGTTGAACCTGCTCGTTTCGCACCGCGGTGTTATCGACCTCGAGGATCTCAAAATCGGGTTTTTCGTCTGTGCGATATTTATTCACGCCTACAATGACATCACGACCAGAGTCTATGCGTGCTTGTTTCGATGCTGCAGCCTGCTCGATACGCATTTTTGGAACACCGCTCTCTATAGCCTTGGTCATTCCTCCAAGCTGCTCAACTTCCGCGATGAGTGTCCATGCCTTTTCTATTAATTCGGCCGTGAGGGTTTCTACATAATATGATCCACCGAATGGATCAACCAGTTTCGTAATATTCGTTTCCTTCTCAATGAACAATTGTGTATTTCGCGCGATTCGGGCAGAAAAATCCGTGGGCAGCGCGATAGCTTCGTCAAGGGAGTTCGTGTGCAGCGATTGTGTTCCGCCCAGCACTGCGGCAAGTGCCTCGATGCAAGTGCGCGTAACATTATTGTATGGGTCTTGCTCGGTAAGACTCCAGCCTGAAGTTTGGCAATGCGTACGCAACGCCATCGATTTATCTTTTTTCGGATTGAAGTCCTTCACAATTTTCGCCCACAACACACGGGCAGCGCGCATCTTCGCGATCTCCATGAAGAAATTCATTCCGATTCCCCAGAAGAAAGACAGGCGCGGTGCAAAATCATCGATCTCGATCCCTGCGTTCAAACCTGTGCGGATATATTCAAGTCCATCGGCCAGCGTGTAAGCGAGCTCGAGATGCGCAGGTGCTCCGGCTTCATGCATGTGATAGCCGCTGATGCTGATCGAATTGAACTTCGGCATGTGCTTCGAGGCGTACTTGAAAATATCCGCCACAATGCGCATGGAATGCTGAGGCGGATAGATGTACGTGTTGCGAACCATGAACTCTTTCAATATGTCGTTCTGAATGGTGCCACTGAGCTGGTGAGGTGCAACACCTTGCTCTTCCGCAGCAACGATGTAGAACGCCATGATCGGAATTACTGCGCCATTCATCGTCATCGATACAGACATTGTGTCGAGCGGGATCTGATCGAAAAGGATCTTCATATCGAGCACCGAGTCTATCGCAACTCCGGCTTTTCCAACATCACCGGTCACGCGCGGATGATCGGAGTCGTAACCACGATGCGTTGCCAGATCAAACGCAACGGATAAACCGCGCTGACCCGCAGCAAGGTTCCTGCGATAAAAAGCATTCGATTCCTTCGCGGTAGAAAATCCCGCGTATTGCCGAATGGTCCACGGCTTGGTCGTGAACATAGTTGCATACGGTCCACGCAGGAAAGGAGCGATGCCTGAAGTAAAATCCGCTTTCAACCATTCATCGCAGTCGGATCTGGAATACGATGGATTCACTTCAATTTGCTCCGGACTTAGCCATGCCGATTTTTTCGCGGGTGATGCGACCGGCCGAAACTGGTTGAACGCGATTTTAGAAAAATCAGGTTTTCTCATCTTTCAATTTCTGATTGAAATGTATTCCATGCCTTTTGTGAAATCTCATTGACCATCTGCTGGAATGCGTAAGCTCCCGCTAACGGATCGGCAACACGATCCAGGTGAGACTCTTCGCGCAGCACACTCTGCACATTTCGACCGATGCGGTTCATCATGGCATTATTTTCATTCTGCGGGAACACCGTGATTGCGTCCGCTCCTCCCGTTATTGCCGCGAGTGTTGCAATTGTTCCGTTCAGCATATTACCATGTGGCTCAAACGCAGCGTTGACAAAAGGTTCAACACGACAGTGAATGTGGAGGTCATCAATTTTATATGTTTCGAAACCGAACGCTTGCGAAACCTGGTACCACAAATTTCTTAAAACTTTTACTTTTGCGGCCTGCTCGAGCAGTTTCGCATTGACCGGTAGCGAGAAAGCGATTGCGCGAAAGATCGATTCGTCTTGCGGATCAAAAGAAGAGAAGAATTTTACACCACGTACCAGGGCTTCGCTAACCTCGCGGGCGGCTGTAGAGCCTCGTACGAAAAGGCCACAAGGTTTGAATGATGAATGACTTGTTATGGAATCGATCTCCAACTTGGGATTCTCTTCCCAGAAAAAAGATCCGCTTATTTTTTTAGAATCAATTTTGTGATTTTTCATCCACTGCTGGAGTGCGTTGAAAAATTCTTGTTGCCGGGAAATAAAATACAGCGAACAAAATGGCCATTCAATGTTTCGGATAAGGTGATCGACCGAAATTTTGCCATGAACGTCAAAGAAAATTGCATCTGCCCCGTGGGCGAGATGGTCTAGTGCAAGGTTATTAGCTTGATTATCGTTTCGTACAACAACCGGTGGTGCATTTAGCCACTTGCGGGGGCCAAAAAACTCATCATCACCGACCTTTAATGAAAAGTCATCGAGGAATTGGAGATGAGCAACATCGAATCTGTCATAATAAGGAAAAAAACTTAATTCGTCCTCACTTTTCCAAGACAAATTTTCCAGAACATCTCCTCCATCAATTTCACGCGAAGAAATTTTTTTCCAAATTTCTTTTGCCGCGGGTGGAAATATTTTGCGAAGCTGCGTATGAATAGGTTTGGAGGGCATCGAAAGTTATTTGAGCCTCAATTTTAGCCAAGATTTCCGCATATGCTTGTGTTTGCTCTCAAAAATTTCATAGCAAATTTTTTTCTAGAAAATCAAGTCTCGAATTCCTTGATTTGATGATCTCTTTTTTTACATCTTTGTCTCCCTTTCCCCTTGAAGGGATTAAAAAGCCCCAACAACTCAGAGCTTAATGGAAATCAGCTGCGGCACGGTATGGAATGATTGTCTTGAAGTGATTCGGGAGAATGTCGAAGTCGATAACTTCAACACATGGTTCAAACCTATTCAGCCGTTGCGAGTCGATGGCGATGTACTTACTATCCAGGTCCCTTCGCAATTCTTCTACGAGTGGCTTGAAGACAACTATGTGCCAGTTCTAAAGAAAGCTATTCACACGGTGCTCGGGCCTACCGGCAGACTTGAATATTCAGTAGTTGTCGACAGTGGGAACCAGCAAGCCCCGCCAGTGGCTGTAAATTATCCGGCAAACGGTGCAGGGAACAGACGAAGCGCTGTTAACGGCAATGGTTTTGGCAGCGATGAATATTCCCCGTTCACTTTTAAGGCGCTCAATCCGCAAACCGTAAATTCACGACTCAATCCTGCCTACACTTTCGATAATTTTGTTGAAGGAGATTGTAACAGACTAGCGCGTTCAGCGGGAGTTGCTGTGGTAAAGAAGCCTGGTGTAACATCTTTCAATCCGCTGATGCTTTATGGAGGCGTGGGCGTTGGAAAGACACACCTTGTTCAGGCAATTGGAAACGAGATCAAGAACAACATGCCCAGTAAAGTCGTGTTGTATGTCGATCAGAATGACTTCACGAATCAATTCCTGAACGCACTTCAGAATCATAAACTTCAGGATTTTCAGAATTTCTATTTGCAGGTTGACCTGCTTATTCTCGATGATGTGCAATTTCTTGCCGGTCGTGAGAAAACGCAGGAAATGTTCTTCCATATTTTCAATCAATTACATCAGTCGGGCAAGCAGATCATCATGACGAGCGATTGCCCACCGCGCGATCTGAAAGGATTCCAGGAAAGACTGTTATCGCGTTTCAAGTGGGGATTGACTGCCGATCTTCAAGAGCCTGATTTTGAAACCAAGCTTGCGATCATCAACAGAAAAATGCAGGCGGATGGAATTCAGATACCCACAGAAGTTTCAGAGTACCTGGCCTATAGTGTTGACACCAACCTTCGCGATATGGAAGGTGTGCTCAATTCCATGATCTTTCACGCTACTTTACTGAAGAAAGAGATCGATCTCGAGCTGGCGAAGGAGGTTTTGAAAAACATCATCAAAGAAATTCAGTCAGACGTAAGCGTAGACTTCATTCAAAAGACCGTTGCCGAATATTTCAAGGTGGATCTTGACGCGATGAAAGGGAAAGTGAAAAAACGCGAGATCGTTATTCCCCGGCAGGTTGCGATGTACTTCTGCAAGCGCTACACACAGCTCACCCTGGCGCTTATTGGCGAAAACTTCGGTGGACGCGATCACAGCACCGTGATCCACGCGCTCGAATCGGTGGAAGATATGATGAAGACCGATGCTAACTTCAAGCTCTCGGTTGACGAGTTGGGCAAGAAGCTGAAGTTGCGGGTGAATAGTTGAGTTGGAGTTTTGAGCTACGAGCTGCGAGTTCTGCGTGCGGCCTGAGTTCTGTTCACCAATTGATCTTCATCTGTTAATTACTTTCTCAAACCCGAATGAGTTTTTAAAGCCAATTTTGAATCTCTTATTCTTTTATTCCACTGACGTTAGTTAGATTCCGTTACACTCGGACGCTCAAAACTCTGGCCCGAAGCGCGATTTATCATCCGCGAAACTTCAATTAAAATATTCAGTTCGCTCAAACGCGGTTCTACGTCCTGGGTTTCACCTATTGTGTATCTCAAACACATTTAAATATTCCAATACCCACTACCGGGTAAATCCGTCTATCGACTTGAAATTCTTTCCAGCCGGCATGCGTGTAGCCTCAACGTTAATTGGTTGAAACATTCGAAAACATTTCCCGTACACTCAACCTTAGATTACTTTTGCACACATTTTTAACCCCCAATGCATGAAACGAAAGTTTACGGTTTGGATGACTATGGCCGCGATAGTCTGGTCGATGACCTCGATCACCGCGTGCGATGACGATGACAAACCTGAAAATCCACAGAAGGCGATCGAAGCTTCGTGGTCTGTCGGATCGACAGGTTTTGTAAAACAAGATGGTGTTGACGTCACCAGCGATTACGCGGGCCTCGCCCTGACCATCAGCAACGATGGTACCTACACGGCAGCAAATGCCAAAAAATTGTTTTTTCCCACGGGAACATGGAGCTGGCAGGGAACGGGAATCTCGAAGTTCGTTATGAATGGCGACCTTGAGGTAACAGTAACCGAACTCAGCAAAACCACACTGCACATGCAATTTCACATGGATGAATCGCATGTCAACCCCAATGGCCGGAACGCTGCAGTAGTCGGTGACTACGATGTGCTTCTGACTGCACAATAATCCGATGGGGTCAATTTCAAAATCTTAAACAATTTTACATGAGACTTTTTTTACGAACCATGCTTTCGCTGGTTACGTTGAGCGGCTTCGCGCAGACGCCAAAGCTCAGCGTGTCAGCAGCCAACATCAACGCGCAGGTTGCGGCAGGTGCTTCCACCACGCAGACCTTCACGATAACAAATACAGGTAACCGCGATCTTAACTGGACGATGAATCTCCAGGGCAATCCGGTTGAATTCGAAAAACAAGCCTACGCGGATTGGACGCAGGCTGCCAATCAAGACAGGATTACGCCAAACGTTTGGATCACCCGCAAAAGCACTCAAGGACTATTCAATATTTTTAACGAGAGTGGATTTGCGTCAAGCTCACCCGCTGGAACTGAATGGGCTTTTGGAAAATCAGAAGACCTTTCATCAGGCGACTATGCTGCGTGGCAAACTGCTGTCGACTTCGACCCGCAGAGCATGATCGACAACGTAATTTCGATGCACGCCATCACTGACGATCGTTATTTCGATATTACATTTCATTCTTTCCTCGGTAACAACACGGGTGGTGGATTTTCCTACACCCGGGTTGAACATGGCTTGAAGTGGGCTTCAGCGGATTTTACCAGCGGCACATTGCTGCCTGGTCAATCGAAGACCATCACGCTGACATTGAATTCAACCACACTTTTCGCTGGCCTTTCCGCTGGCCAGATCGTGATTGAATCCAATGATCCGCAAAACGAAGAGAAAATGGTTCCCCTCAGCCTCAACGTTGGAACAGGCGCAGGAGCTCCGGAAATCTCAACGCCAGCCGCAAAAAATCTGGGACAAGGTTATGCAGGATTTTCAACACGGAGCATCATCACGATCAACAACACGGGAAGTGCTATTTTAAATGTTACCAATGTAACTTCCGACAACAGTGCCTTTGTTCCCGAAGCACTCGTGTTCTCCATTCAGCCCGGCCAAGGATTCGATCTTCCCATCAACTTTATGCCGGCCAATCCGGGCGCAATTGCCGGAACACTGACCATCACCAACAATGACGCAGACGAAAGCTCGCTGAACATTGCCTTGAGTGCAACTGCATTAGCACCTCCCCTATCCGCTGTCAATCAAAATTCTTTTACAATAAATGCTGCAAGCGATGCGAACGAGTCTGCAAACCTCGTGTTGTCAAACACAACCGGAACTGACCTCACTTACTCCCTTGCACTGATCTTTCCTTCCGCAACACCAACTGTATTTTCAAAAACCAACTTTGCTGATCCGCTCATTCCGGAAAACCAGGATTGGGTTTCGACAGATATCCATATCACGAGAAGCGATCGGCAAGGCTTGTTCAATGGTGCTGTTGAGACCGGTTATGTTAACGGAACCTCTCCAGCGAATACGTTGTGGGCAAATGTCTCAACCGCGGAAGCCCGTGAACAAGGGATCAGCTACACCGACTGGCGTAACGCAATCGGTGGTGATCCATACGAATACATTGGCAAACCATGGTCAATGTACATCCCTTCGGAAGATCGTTTCTTCGACATTGTACCATCTGTCTGGACATGTTGCGAAAATGGTGGTGGATTCTCTTATACAAGAACAGAGATCTACAACTGGCTGACTGCCGACACGGACGGAGGCGCAATCGTAGCTGGTACCGACAACACGATTGGTTTGAGTTTCAATACAGCTGGACTTGCTGCAGGAACTTACACGGCAACCGTTCGGATCACATCCAACGACCCCGCTGCCCCGGTGAGAAATATCCCGGTAACATTCAATATTTCCGGAACCCCTGACGCGACAATGTTTGAATCGACTGTCGAATTTGATGACACTTCGCTCGGTCATACCTCGAAGAAAAAAATTCATGTTATCAACAACGGTGCTGCGCCATTGAATATCACCGGAGTAACCTATTCCGATGCTGAGTTTATGACCTACCAGGCTACCGGAACTGTGCCTCCGTTCTCTTACGGAGCGATTGAGATCAGCTTTACTCCATCAGCTATCGAAAGCTATTCGGGCACTATCACTGTAGCGACCAACGATGCGAATAATCCAACCCTGGAAATTCCATACAGTGCGAACGGAGTAGGTGCTGCGGAAATCGATGTAACAACTGATGTGATGGACGCAACGGTTTCCACTGGCGATTTCATTACCAAGACCATCACCATCGAAAATACAGGCGTTGGTCCTTTACACTGGTCGGCAAAAATTGAAAATAACAATTCACTTGTCAGCTTTATAAAACCGGACCATGCGGATTGGAAGCTTGCGGAAAATCAGGACCGTATCACCCCGAATGTATGGATCACACGCCAGGACAACCAAGGCTTGTTCAATATTGCACGAGAGAGCAAGTATTTTCACGATCTCTCTCCTATTGGAACGGAATGGCAATTGGGGAGCACGCTAAGTGTCGATCCTTCGAACTACATGAGCTGGGAGGATGCAGTTGACGGATGGCCACCTTCGTCTGTCGGCAGAACCTTTTCTTTACATACAGCAAGGGAATACTATGATGTGACCTTTACAAGCTGGACACAGGATGATAATGGCGGAGGATTTTCTTATGAGCGCAGAAAAGCAAATGGCTGGCTGAAACTGGATGCAACAGAAGGCACGCTTGCCCCGGGTGCGTCTACTGTAGTTACAGTAACCTATGACCCGACCGATTACCTCGCAGGTATAAAGAACGATGTTGTTTACATCGTGAGCGATGACGTTGATGAGCCGTCAGTTGCAGTGCCGATCCAGATGACGATTGAGGGAGTGGCCGAAATCGAAGCTTCACTATCTGCTGCTGCTTTCGGAAACATAGGAATTGGCAGAACCAAAACCATTCCGGTAACGCTCTCGAACAATGGAACTGTACCATTGGTGATCAGCAGCATTGTAAGTACAAATGCAGCCTTTACCGTAACACAAGGCGCGGTAACTATCGCCCCCGATGAAAGTGTAACGGTAAACATCACCTTCAGCGCGACAGCGGTTCAAGCATATACAGGCGATCTCGAGATCACCAGCAATGCCGAAAATGAAAGTGGCTTGATCATTACATTGACAGGTACGGGAATTCAAATTCCAGACATCGCTGTTACACCGGCAAAGATCGCGGAACTTACGCCTTCAACAACTCTTTTTGAAGGCGACATCACGATTGAAAATTCGGGCAGTGCCGATCTGAACTGGTCGACCAATCGGCCTTCATCATTTCCGTTGTCTGACATTCTCAATAACCTGAATGACGGCTACACGGCTATTACCAACATCATTCCTTCAATGTACACCTTCAACTATGATGGTGGAAGCAACTCGATTAGCGATGGGGGTAATGACATGTATGACAATGGAAACTTCCTGAACACCGATATTTCTCCATCGATCCAATACAGCGACAACGTTGTCATTGACGGATCAGCAGTGTTCGGAGCTGGCACGACTTACTTTACCAGACACCTCAACGGATTGTTCGTGCTCGCAGCCGATCTTAATGGCGTAAATTCGTTTTTTATCAGCGGTAATAATGGTGCCGATGGAGGAGGAAGTGTTGATGCTACCACGCTGACAACAACTGTTTCAGGAACATCTTATACTGCGTTCCTCAAGCGTGTTTATAACACAAGCGATCCATCAATCAACCAGATGGTGATCATAGAATCTGACGCAAGTGCTGGTCAGACATGGTCAACCAACTCAGATTATAGCGAACACGTCATTAATGGCCTCGGCAACGTAACGCGTATCTACTACATATTATATGCTGGCTCAAGCGGTACATATATTGGCGATACCGATGCCCAAGCTATTTTCGAGCAGTTCATTAATACCATCAGCGGTGGAAACGGGTTCCTGCCTGATTGGATCACACTCGACACCTATAGCGGAACCGTAGCTCCAGGTGCAACACAGACCGTGCACTACACCATCGACCTGAGCACATACCCTGAAGCAAATTACGAAGGAAACATCACCATATCGAGCAACGATCCGGATGAAAGCAAGGTTCAAATTCCTGTGCAGATCAACATCGGTGCAGTGATCGTTGTCAACGAGATCGCAGATGTCATGGTGAATGAAGGCTTCGGCTCAAAGACGGTCGATTTCGCTAACGTTTTCCTCGATGGCAATGGCGGTGCATTGACCTACGCTGTCGGAACCGATGTCGATATCATTTCAGGTGCGATCAACGGAACGCAACTTACGCTTTCTGAAACCGGTACAGGTACTTCAATTGTCTCAATTCGTGCGGAAGACCCGGATGGCAACGTTGTTTACGAAGATTTCAATTTCCGCGTGAATGACGTTCCGAGCGTAGTCACACCGATTGCCGACAAAACATTGGTTCGCGGCTTCAATACCAATTCGACCGACATCACAGATCTGTTCGAAGATAAAGATGCAAATGATGTTGTGACGCTGAGCGCAACGAGCAGCAACGAAGCCGTGGTGACTGTGGCTATTGTCGACAATGCGCTCGTCCTCACAGACGTAGCTGTTGGAACGACAACGATCACCATCACTGCGAATGATGGCAACACAGGAATAGCTTCGACAACCTTCAATGTTACCGTGAACAAAGCTCCTGCAACCGTTGTGATTGCGAACATCTCAGCAACATATGATGGCAATGCGAAAAGCGTAACAACGTCAACGACTCCGACTAACCTCAACGTTAATGTTGTCTATACGCAACAAGGCACGGTCGTGGCAAGTCCGGTGAACGCAGGCAGCTACGAAGTTACTGCAACTATTAACGATGCGAATTATGCAGGTACATCAACGGCTACCTTGACCATCGCGAAAGCTGATCAAACCATTACTTTCAATGCGATCGCCAGCGTGATGAACAGTGCAGATCCGTTTGCATTGACCGCCACTTCGACTTCGACATTGGCAGTTAGCTTTACCATTGTATCCGGCCCTGCTACAATTTCAGGCAACACCCTCACGTTGACTGGCGCTGTAGGAACTGTTACAGTGAAAGCGACACAGGCCGGTGATGCAAACTACAATGCAGCTACTGCCGTAGAACGCACCTTCGAAGTAACGCAGGATCCTATCCTCGGTGTTGACGATGTGTTAAGCGCAAGCGTAGAAACATGGCCCGTTCCTGCGAAGGATCAACTGAACATCACTTCAGGTAAGCATGTGATGCACCACGTTACATTCTCGAACCTTCAGGGTGTGCGCCTGGTGAACGTGGCTCCTCAAGCCAGCGAATACACGCTTCCGCTTGGTCACTACCCGCAAGGGATCTATCTGCTGATCATCACTACCGATATCGGTGTGGTGACACGCAAGATCGAGATTGTGAAGTAAGTTTTAGATAATGAGAAAGTAAAAGGAGCTGTCGAAAGGCAGTTCCTTTTTTTGTTGCAAGTTCCCGGCCTGCAATCCGGAAAAATATTCCTACATATTCAATTGCCCGGCCTTTAAAGGCCGGGCAATGCAATTTCTGCTATCGCTTCATAAACGGAATCTGAACACGCTGCCGCGAATTGTTTATTCCGATCAAATATCCACGACCACGGAAGCTGTCGAAGATCTCGATTACCTCTTTCGGATCGGAGATGCGCTCATTGTTTATGCGTTCGATGATGAAGTTCTCCGTTACACCGAGGTTTTTGAACAAACTCTGATCGGAGATCTTAAAAACTTTTACACCTTCATCGACAGCTTCAAGTTGAGCGCCAAGCGTTGGTGCTGTCACAATATTTCTGCGCAAAATGCTCGTTTCGCCCTTTCGGTTGACGAGTGTAATTGTGGCGGTTGCCGGTTTCCCATCGCGCACATAAGTAACTGTTATTTTATCGCCCGGATAGCGATAGCTCATTTCTTCTTCAAATGCGCTTTGCGAATTGATGTCGGTGTTATTCACTTTGGTTATAATATCACCCAGCTTGAGGCCGGCATCCATGGCTGGGCCTGAACGCTCGATCTGTTCAAGTAACACACCATTGTAGTTCTTCACTTTGGTGTCCAGATCATACTTTTGTGCCGTGCTGTAATCGTAGTCGACCACAGAAGCACCCAGCAATGCCTTTTGTACCACTCCGTATTTTACCAGATCATCAAATACTTTTTTTGCAATATCTACCGGAACAGCGAACGCATATCCAGTGTAAGAACCGGTTCGTGAAAGGATCGCGGTATTGATGCCCACAAGGTCGCCATTCTTATTTACGAGCGCTCCGCCACTATTGCCCGGATTGATCGCTGCATCAGTCTGAATAAACGATTCGATCGGAAATTTATCTTCAAGAATCCCGATTCGTCTTCCTTTTGCACTCACAATCCCAGCCGTAACAGTCGATGCAAGCGTGAATGGATTTCCCACCGCTATGACCCACTCACCTACCTGGACATTTTTCGAACTTCCCAGTGTGATCGGGGTCAGGTTAGTTTCATTGATCTTGATCACAGCAAGGTCAGTACTTGGATCTGTTCCAATTAATTCAGCCGGGTAAACTCTTTTGTTGTAATTCACCTCGATGCGCTGCGCGGAAGCCACCACATGGTTATTCGTCACAATGTATCCATCCGAAGTGAAGATCACGCCCGACCCACTACTTACTTGCGTCTGCCGACTTGCACCTTCGCCAAAAAACCAATCGTAAACTGAATAGGTATTACTTTCTGAAATGCTGTTGATGAACACGACACTTGGTGTGGCCTTCGATGCCGCCAGGCTAAAATCCACGGGAGTAGTGCTCGTAGGTTGTGGTGAAGTCAAAACCTCCGGGCGGTTAATGGCAGGCGAATCGAATTTGACATTGGTAAAGTTTGATTGCTGATTTTCACGCTCCAGTTTCGGCTCTATTATGTAATGGAATCCGGTCCACGTTCCAGTCAAACCGGCAATAAAAGCGATAACAATGGTCTTCAGTGTATTTTTCATAAGTTTTGGTCTGTGTGATGGATGTGTAAAGCGGCCCAAAAGTTGAAAATTCGATGAAATTTGTCAATAAAAACGGCATTCCGGCCAGCTTGGTTCGGGTAGCCAGCCTACTCTATATTATTATGTGGGAATTCTGAATTCAATTTATCTTGCGAAATCTATGGGAATTCGTTCAGTTTTAGCCCGGCCTTTCGCGGCCTATGTCGCATCGCAAACAAAAAAATGGTCGCTCAACCCAGCTCCTGTTCAACATAATTTACTAATCCACCTTACCACTCAAGCTTCTAATACTCAATTCGGCACGGATCATCAATTCGCGTCCATCCGTAATCATGAAGATTTTAAAAAGCATGTTCCAGTCCGTGACTATGAGGAATTGAAGCCTTACGTTGAACAGGTGGTTAAAGGCAAATCTGATGTCCTGTGGAAAGGTAAGCCTGCGTACTTCGCTAAGACTTCCGGAACCACCTCGGGTACGAAATACATTCCTATTTCCAAAGAATCTATTCCTAATCATATCAACGGTGCACGCAATGCCTTGTTGAGCTACGTTCATGAAACCGGAAATGCAACTTTTCTAGATGGCGGACTGATTTTCCTTTCGGGAAGTCCTGAGCTGGATGAAAAAGCGGGGATCAAAACGGGTCGCCTTTCGGGGATCGTCAATCATCACGTGCCGGGTTATCTGCGATCCAATCAGAAGCCGAGTTATCAAACCAATATCATTGAAGACTGGGAAGAGAAACTCGAAAAGATCATTGATGAGACAATCAACACCAACATGACCTTGATCTCCGGAATTCCTCCCTGGGCCCAGATGTATTTCGACAGGATCCGGGCACGGACCGGGAAAGCAATCAAAGATGTTTTTCCCGATTTTTCAATGTTCGTGTATGGTGGAGTGAACTTTGAACCTTACCGTGCAAAATTATTCGATACCATCGGAAAGAAAATAGACTCTATCGAAACCTATCCCGCATCGGAAGGCTTTATCGCTTACCAGGACACACAAACCGAACCAGGTCTGTTGTTATTATTGAACAGTGGCATTTTCTACGAATTCGTTCCTGTTGAAGAATACTTCTCCGACAATCCGAGGCGTTTGAATATAGAGGAAGTCGAGACGGGAAAAAATTATGCGGTGATCATCAACAGCAACGCAGGCCTGTGGGGTTACTCGATTGGCGATACGATAAAATTCGTGTCGAAAAATCCTTATCGCATTGTTGTGACCGGGCGGATCAAGCACTTTATTTCCGCATTTGGCGAGCATGTGATCGGTGAAGAAGTTGAGAAAGCAATGAAAAGAACATTAGAGAAATTTCAGGAAACAGAAATTGTCGAGTTCACTGTTGCACCACAAGTCACTGCTCCCGAAGGCCTGCCTTATCACGAATGGTTTGTTGAGTTTTCAAAACCACCCCAAGACATGCAAGCGTTCTCATTGATACTGGATCAAAACCTGCGTGAATTGAATGTATACTACGATGATTTGATTTCCGGCAACATCCTTCGAACGCTCAAAATAGCAACTGTACGCAAGGGCGGTTTTATCCATTACATGAAATCTATGGGCAAACTGGGCGGGCAAAACAAAGTACCCCGGTTATCCAACGACCGCAACATCGCAAACGCGCTGCAACAATTCCTGGCATAACCTTTAAGGAACGTTCATTAAAATGCCAAAAAAAGGTAACTTATAGTATTATTGTGCATGCGCAAACTCTACTTCCTTTTCTTCAAGGTCGCGTATTCATTTCCAGTCCAGTTGTTGCTGAATAATCTCAAGCGCAATCATGTGTTGTTGCTGTGTTGGGTTGTGTTGTTTGCGATGACCACCGGAAGTTTCGGCAAGTACCTCGGGATACCTTATCTGTTCCTCGACCCCGAATATCTGAACAAAGTTGACTTCAGATCATTTTTTATCATCGGCCTCTGTACAGCTGGTTTTACAACTGCATTCCACATCACCTGTTACATTAACGATGGACATCGCTTTTCTTTCATTGGAGGATTGTCGCGCCCGTTTACCAAATTCACGATCAACAACAGCCTTATCCCGCTGATTTTCCTGATCACTTATTTCTATCAGATCATCGCCTTCCAGAAAAACAATGAATACTCAACGGGTTGGGACCTTGCCTGGAATGTTGCCGGCATGGCCGCAGGGTATCTCACCATGACTATCATTTTCTTCGTTTACTTCTGGTTCACAAACAAGGACATCTTCAAGTATGTTGTCTGTCGGATCGATGAAAAACTCAAGTCGAATGTCAAGGCAACACGAGCGAGTGCCATGAAGAAACTTGACATCGCCAGAAAAAAACAAGTGCGTGTCGATTACTACATTGACTATGACTTGAAATTGAAAAAGATCGAAGACCATCACTTTTATGACAAAAGCACGATCCTCCAGGTATTCGATCAAAACCATTTTAACCTGGTGGTGATCGAGCTGTTTATTTTAGGTATTGTGATGGTTTTAGGATTGTTCAAGGATTATCCCGTGTTTCAGTTGCCGGCAGCATCGAGCTTTCTGATCTTCCTGACAATTTTTGTCATGCTTGCCGGGGCTTTTTCATATTGGTTCGGCAACTGGTCCGCAACCGCAGCACTGTGCCTTTTTCTTTTTCTGAATTATTTAACAGGTGAAAATTTTTTCACACGCAGATACGAAGCGTTT
>CBHROW010000119.1:0-14697 GCA_966080355.1 uncultured Chryseosolibacter sp. | reverse complement strand
AGCACGTTCCACACGAATAATACTGACGCAAAGCGCTTATTATGTGAAGCGACCATGCTTTGAAAGATCTCATGAACGTCTCCCTGGATCTCTTCCAGTAAAGCGGGATTGCAATACCATTCAAGAAACCTGTCTGCCCACTTCGGTGGTTGCGGTATTATCATAATTTCTACAAACGTGAAAGTAATCAATATGTTTCATATTTGTATAACAAAGGCTTCAAAAAATCTTCACTGAAGCGCATTTGAGCCTTAAAATAATTGTATATACAATAATTGTATGTATCTTTATTGAGTCAAATTCGTTAATGACCTTAGCGGTAAAGGAAGCCGCCAAATCAAGAAAAACTATGAAAACGGTACTTCACAAAGCAGCTTCACGTGGTCACGCTAACCACGGCTGGCTCGACACGAATCATACATTCAGCTTTGCTAATTATTATGACCCTTCACGCATGAATTTCGGTGCGCTTCGGGTACTGAACGATGACTTTGTTGCGGGCGGAATGGGCTTCGGCCGGCATCCGCACGACAATATGGAAATCGTTTCTATTCCATTGAAAGGCGATCTTGAACATAAAGACAGCATGGGCAACGTTGCCGTGATCCGTCAAAACGATGTGCAAATCATGAGTGCGGGTAGCGGCATCTTCCATTCAGAGTACAACAAAAATCCCGACTCACAAGTAAACTTTCTGCAGATATGGGTATTTCCGAAACAACGCAATATTCAGCCACGCTATGATCAGCGCACGTTCAAACCTGAAGATCGTGTAAACAAATTGCAGCAAGTTGTGTCTGCAAAAAAAGATGCCGAGGGAGTTTGGATCAACCAGGATGCTTACTTCTATCTCGGTAATTTGAAAAAGGGATTTCAGACGGAGCAAGTAGTGAATGAAAAAGGTAACGGAGTCTACGCCTTTGTTCTGGAAGGTGATGTTACGATCAACGGACAGGCTTTGAACAAGCGAGACGGTTTTGGTGTGTGGGATATTGATAAACTTTCGATTCATGCCGATAACGATGCCGAGATTCTGCTGATGGAAGTTCCAATGAATTAAAGATTTGACAATACGGGCTATGGAGGCCTGATTTGTAAAAATGAAAACAAGAACGGTAACGCATACGCTATACGCAGAAACGATCGATATGGGAGGAACGCCTGTACGCCAGGCTTTTCCCACCCAACAAGTGGGCCAGCTCGATCCGTTCCTTTTGTTGCATCATGCCGATGTGAAAGTTCCGGAGCACATGAAAACCGAACATGCCGGAGTCGGTCCCCATCCCCATCGCGGATTTTCGCCCGTAACATTCATCTTTAAAGGTGGTGTGCATCATCGCGATAGCCGCGGCAACAACAGTGTTGTTTACAGCGGTGGCGCGCAGTGGATGAATGCAGGCATGGGCGTCATGCACAGTGAACGACCCCCGAAAGACATTCATGAGATCGGTGGCGAGCAAGAGATCATTCAGCTGTGGATCAATATGCCCGCTAAAAATAAGATGGATCAGCCCGCGTACTTTCCGGTGCAAGGCAATGAGGTAGCTAAGCATCATTCGGTCGATGGACTCGCACAGGTAAGTGTATTTGCCGGAGAAGTACTTGGCGTGAAAGGAGGCATACCCACACCGAGTGAGGTGAATGCCGCAACCATTTCAATAAAGAAAGATGGACGGCTTGAAATTCCGATCCCTGGCGATTTCAATGCATTCCTGTATTTGCTGAATGGAAAAATTTCGATCGATGGATACGGCCTTACCGATGCTTTGAATGCCGTGTTGTTTGCCCGTGATGGCGAAGGTGTGGCATTCACAGCGTTAGAAGACTCAACGATCCTGTTCATGAGCGGAAAGCCCCTGAATGAGAATGTGGTGTCGCACGGGCCATTTGTGATGAACACGCAAACGCAGATTCTTGAAGCCATGCGGGATTATCAAATGGGTAAAATGGGCATTCTGATCGAGGACTAGAATTAAAAGAGCTTCTGCTGTACATTTGGCGGAAGCTTTTTCTTTTTGAACTGTTTGAGATTTAAACTGTTATTAGAGAGGAGCAGTTAAAAGCGATGACACCAGCTAACAACAGGCAAAAATCAACAGAAGTTGAATCACCCGTGTTACTCGAAGTGATTCAGAAGAGGCGCAGCCGGAGAGCGTATTCTGAAAAGCCGATAGAAAAGCAGGATATCCACGCATTATTCGAAGCCGCACGATGGGCACCATCAAGTGTCAACGAGCAGCCATGGAAATATGTCTATGCTACGCGGGACCAAACGGAACTCTGGAACAAGATCTTTGAATCATTGAACGAAAGCAATAAGATCTGGGCTATTCATGTTCCGCTCCTCATCGTGAGCTTTGCGCGGAGAACTTTTTCACGTAACGATTTGCCAAACACTTCTGCCCTCTACGATTTGGGCGCAGCCAATGCAATGCTCTCGCTGCAGGCCGTTCACCTCGGACTCAACGTTCGTCAAATGGCTGGCTTCAACGTGGAAACTATTCGGAAGAATCTCAATGTGCCCGATTTATATGAACCCGTAGTTGCAATGGCGATCGGATATCCGGGCGATGCGCAGTTACTTCCTGAACATTTACAGGCGCGGGAGTTGGCTCCGCGTGAACGCTATCTGCAACAAGAGTTCGTCATGAACAATACTTTTTGAATGGATAATAAAATCAGGTACGCCTCTGCGATCATCGGGAACGATCAATATAAAACCGAACTCATCACCGACTCGCACACTTTGATCGGTGATGAACCAATCGATAACGGAGGCAAGGACCTTGGCCCATCGCCAGGAGATTTCATTCGCATGTCGTTGGCTTCCTGTACGGCCATCACGCTGCGAATGTATGCCAATAGAAAAGGATTCGATGTTCAACGTATAGAAGTAAAGGTTAACACAGAGACGGTCGAGAATACAACGATCTTCCGTGCTGAAGTGATTCTCGATGGAAATTTGGACACCGAACAAAAGGCGCGCATGTTGAAGGTTGCTAGAGCATGCCCGGTACATAAATTACTGACGAATCCGATCCAGGTCGAAACCAAACTCGTATGAGAGACGATATCACAAAAAAGTACAGCAATGGTGAAGTCACCGTTGTCTGGAAACCATCGGAGTGTATTCATTCCGGAATTTGCTTTCGGGGCCTTGGCGAAGTGTTCAATCCGCGTGTGCGTCCCTGGATAACACTTGAAAAATCAACCACGGAGAAAATTATCACGCAGGTTAACAAATGTCCATCGGGGGCACTCAGCTTTTACATGAACGAGGAAGCGGATTCGAAATCCGTGAGGGTAGACGCAGAAACGATTATCGAGCCAACTGCGAACGGACCGTTGCTTGTCTATGGAAATGTGAGCATTAAAGACGCGAACGGCAACCTGACAAAGAAAAACAATGTAACAGCTTTTTGCCGCTGTGGTGGATCATCCAACAAGCCGTTTTGTGATGGTACGCATCGCAAAAACGGATTTACCGGTTAGGCGAGATTCAGCGTGAATGAAACTTCCGTTCCATGCCCGGGTTTACTGTTGATGAACATTTTTCCACCATTGCGTTCGATAAATTCTTTACATAACAGCAAGCCGAGGCCGGTGCCTTTTTCTTGCTGAGTACCGCGCTTTGTGAAGTGTTCGCGCGAGCCAAGTACAGTTTCAATTTCATCATCAGACATTCCCATCCCAGTATCATGTATCGACACATGACATTGACCACGTTGTTTGATGGCCGAAATGCGAAGCTCATCGCCAGCCCGTGAAAATTTGATGCCGTTGTGAATGAGATTCCGAAGGATGAGTTGAAGCTGGTCGGGGTCGGCAGCAACAACAAGCGTTTCATCCCAGACTTTGCGGATGATGATATTTTTCCGGATAGCCGCCTCATCCATCAGCTTGCACGCTTCATCGATGCATTGGTTTATGTCGAGATGTTTTTTTTCCGTCTTAATGCCATCCATTTGACTGAGCGACCAGTTTAGCAGGTTTTCCAGCGTACGCTGCGTTACATTAAGATTGGTCTTCAGCTTGTCTGATATGGATACAAACTCATCGGCAGTCATCAATTTTTTGGTAAGCAGTTCGAGAAGTGCCTGAAGATTTGAGATCGGTCCGCGAAGGTCGTGGCTGATCACTGAAAATAGCTTCGATTGAAGTTGGTTGAGTTGTTGGACTTTTTCGGCTTGCGCCTGCATCTCTTCTTTTTGTTGTTCGATCGCCACATTCTTGAGCGCGAGGTCTTGATTCGTTTTGTATTGAATTCTTCGCAGTCGTGTCAGGAAGAACAACAATGCCACAAGTAAAAGCATACCTACGAGCATCACCGCCAGGAAAAGCTTTTGATTGCTCACTTCCTGATCACGGAGAGCATTTTCCTGCTCGAGTAGTTTGATCTTATTTTCTTTCCCCTCGAGTTCGTACAAGGATTGCATCTCCTGGATCTGACCGCTCTTCTCCGAATTGTAAAGACTGTCCTTATATTGACTGGCCAGTTGAAGTTGATGGGCTGCGAGTTGAGGTCGTTGCGTTTCGAGATACACCGTGGCGAGGAGCTCGTGCGCCCTGATCAGCGAGCTGAGATTGCCGATCTCCGAGTTTATCCTGATGGAGTTGCTGAGCAGTCGTTCGGCATTTGAACCGTTCTTCAATGCGTGCTCGTTTTGTGCTGCCTGGAAATATGAAATGGCAAGAGCTCTTCGGTTGCCCACAATGGTGTCGATGTGCATTCCCCGGTACGCGAACTTCCTGCTATTTTCAAAATCTTTTTTCGCGAAATAAATACGCGATTTGCGGCTGTATAAAATACTGATATCAAGTGAATCTCCAAGTTTTTCAAACAACGCGATCCCGCGGTCAGCATACATGAGCGCGGAGTCAAGTTTGCCTTGTTCAGTGAGCAAGTACGACATCTCGCGAACCGACTCAGCAATCATTTGCTCGTTTTTATCGGCAGTTGAGATCTCCAGAGAATTATTGATCATCTGTCGCGCTTCACCATAGTTGCCAAGTTCAACTAACGTTCTGGCCAGCGATAGCCACGTACTCGCAAGCTCCGTCCGGTGTGGAGACTCCTGGAAGATATGTAATGCTTTGAAGCCATACTCGGTGCTGAGCCGGTAATTCGCTTTCACCCAGAAAGCTTTTGATAACAGGTAGTACGCATAACCTTCGTAATACACGTCACGGTTGGCAATGGAAATCTCCAGCGCATGTTTGCTCAGCCGAATGGAACTGTCAGGTTTATTGAGATAGGTACGAAGGGCCGCGTGCGTTAATTCCGACAGGTATTCCGAATTCTTTTGCTGGGCAAATGTGCCGATAGAAATAATGATTGCACTGCACAATGCAGCAACTCTCCCGAACTCCTTCATGGTTAGCCAATAGACATCGGAATGTCGTGAAAATATTTTACGCAACCAACCGATCGCACGTGATGATCCGATTGGCATGTGTTTTTTGTAAAACTAATGGCCGTTAACGGACAGCATTGATTATCACGTATATTCGCAGTGGGTTAAAACTCATATGTCATGGAAATCAAAACGAAACAGGAAGCAGTGGTAGAGCTCGTCAATAAACTTTTCATTTATACAGATTCACAGCAATGGGAAAAACTGTTGAAGGAGGTTTTCGCAGAGAAAGTTCTTTTCGACATGTCGTCAGTGAGCGGAAATCCTCCAACTCAGATCTCCGCGAAAGCGATTTGCGACCAGTGGAAAGAAGGTTTCAAGGGCATCGAGCACGTCCATCACCAGGCCGGCAATCACGTCATTGAATTCTACAACGAAGATGTTGAGGCGAAAATATTTTGTTATGCCATCGCGATCCATTTTAAAAGGGCAGCGAAGAATGGAAGCACGCGTGAATTTGTCGGCTCATACGATCTACACGCAAATTTTACAGATCAGGGCTGGCGCATCGATCGTTTCAGCTACCGGTTGAAGTTCCTGCGGGGAAACTCCGACCTTTCCTAAACAACCCGTTGTTACACGATAATGTATGCCAATAGATAGAAACACCGATCTGCGACTCGCTGTGCTCATTGATGCCGACAATGTGCCATACAGCAACGTGAAAGCCATGATGGAAGAAATCGCCAAATACGGTACACCGACCTTCAAACGCATCTATGGCGATTGGACCAAGCCAAACACTTCCGGATGGAAGTCGGTGCTTCTCGAGAACGCCATCACACCCATCCAACAATACAGTTACACGGTCGGAAAAAATGCAACAGACTCTGCCATGATCATCGATGCGATGGATATTCTGTACTCCGGCCGTGTAGATGGATTTTGTATCGTTTCGAGCGATAGCGATTTTACACGTCTCGCCACACGGCTTCGTGAAGCAGGAATGAAGGTGATTGGAATCGGAGAACGTAAAACTCCGGAGCCGTTCATTACAGCATGCGACAAATTCATATATATTGAGATCCTCGCCAACGATGAACACGCTGCGGAGAATAAAAAGCGTAAACCGGGATCGTCATTTTCCCGGCCCGACAAGCGCGTTATCAACCTCATTCAAAGCAGCATCAACGATCTCGCAGATGAAAGCGGCTGGGCGTTTTTGGGTGAGGTGGGAACACTCATTTTAAAAAAGCAACCCAATTTCGATCCGCGCAACTACGGTCACAAAAAATTGTTATTGCTGATGAAATCGCTCGATAGCGTTGAGACCGATGAAAGACAAAGCGAGAATGGCAGAACGCGTCATGTCTACGTTCGTGTGAAAAGCTAGTGCTCGCGCTCGAAAAACTGGTATAGCAGCGACTCGAGCTCTACGCTTGTCAGGTAGTACATGACATGATAATGTTGTTCGTTGAACTTGGTGAGCAACTGATAATATTTCTCTTCTGTAAGGTTGTATTTTTTCATAAGCCCCGCTTTCGTATCCGGATTGCTGATGACAAGATCAACATACGTTTTCACACGTGCATCTTCAGCCCTCCATCGACCCACCCACACTTTTTGCTTTTTCGATTTCGTATACCAGAACGGAAGTTTTTTCCGGATCAGTCCCGCGTTCTCGTCATCGAACATTCCTTCGTAGGGATTTTTCACTTTAGCGTCAGTGATGGTTACGGCTTTGAGTAATGTGGAGCGCTCCGGAAGAAGGATCAGCCCCGTTTCATAATCAAACAATGGAATCTCCAACCGCGCGTAGCCGATCAACGAAAACACGAGCGTGTCGTTAGGTGACGCCACAATTCCAAAATTTCCCTGTGCGTCAGTGGTGGTACCTTTGGGAGTCGTTTTGAGCTGAACGGATACATAGGGCAGGGGAGCAAACGTAGCAGAATCTACAACGATGCCCTTGAAAATTTGCTGCGCATAAGATTCGTAACAACACGATATCAACACAACAATACCCAGCGCCAACCCAAATCTCATTCTTGAAAAACGGTCCTTCTTCAGCAAAAGTGCAATGTGTTTTCTATTTTGTGAGATGGCGGATCACGGTTGAAAGTTGTAATCGTGACATTCTTTTAAGCGGCCAACGCTAGGCCTGAAGGTTGACTAGAAATAGTCGCGTCAAATTGCTAACTACCGATTGCTCCCGATGGCCAGCGGGACGAACCTTAAGATAGTGATCCCCGCCTGCTGTGTGAGATGTACTGGACTCGAACCAGTGATCCTCCTGACAAATCAATCGTTTCAAAAGTGGGTAATACAGGATTCGAACCTGTGACCCCTACCCTGTCAAGGTAGTGCTCTAAACCAGCTGAGCTAATTACCCATTTCAATATTTGTCGGGACAAGTGCTGAGCTAACACCCATACGCACACGCGGCAGGTAAACCAGCTGAGCTAAACACCCGATTCTTTTTGCTGAGACCGAGCTCGTCATCCAAACTCAAACCTTAAATCAAAATCAGGTCTGCAAGATAAAAATCCCCTGACAAATTCATTCTATTTCTAGTTCTTTTTGTCTTCGAGCAAATTTGCGATCCGTTCCTTCAAGCCTGCGATGGCCGGTAAATTGTTTGATGGTTTATCAAGATAGAAGTAGGCCGTTGCAGACACATCGTCCTCGCGATAATAGTTCGTCCAACCTTGCGGGAATTTCGGATCCATAAGATCGGGAACTGGATTCATGTCTAGGATCTTATGGAATTTATTCTCCGCAACACTCACTGGTACGACCACCGCGCCCTTCCTTTTTAATCGCCTGACAAAATCGGTCATCTCGCCTCCGATCTGTTGCAGCGTAACCCGGCATTGCGATTGAAAATACACTGGATCAGGAACATGATAGCGGTAAAATGACCATTGTTTATTTTTTTCATCTGCGAGTGGACAACCCTGGTAGCGGTTCGCATATTGACCCTGGCCCCAGGCTGTGCCGATGTAATCCTCAGTTCCCGTGCCGACCAGAGTTGGAAACTGCGAATCTTCATCAAGATAGATCTTTACCTCGCCTTCACCGAACCAGCTTGTTTCGTAAATCGTATCCGCAATCACGCCAACATTCATTCCAAGAAATCTTCCCTTCCCATTTACCCTCGGCAACACCGTGAAGTCTCGCCCAACTTTCGTTTTGTTTTCACGGCTCCAGAATGCGTGGAAATAGAAAACAGGTTTATCGTGTTTTTCTAAAACAGTAAGATCAACATCGTAGAAAAGCATTACGGGAGTTTTCGATTCGTTGATCAGGAGGATTTTCGCTGCGGTCTTGAATGGCATCGGGATCACACAGTTGAACGATCGCCCCTCCGGATCGGAGAAGAATTCATTTTGAAACGGAATCCTTCGGCCCAATCCGATTCCAAAGAAATCGCCAAGTGGTGCCGACACTGCAGGCTTTGAAGCGTTGTCCCAATACATTTCAAGCCGCACCGACCTCAGCATTTGCGGAGAGCGTTCATTCACAGTCAACCAGATTCTTTCAACGATACCTGCGCCCTTGAAGTCCATGAGCACCTTTTGACTTTCGGGTTCTACCATATCAAAAGCATGTCCCTTCGCGGTTTTGTTTTCTTTTCCACCTGCGCTTTTTGCTCCGGTCGGGTTTTCGAATGATATCCAGCGTGTTTCACGTGTATCGGGAATCTCGTAGATCTCCTGTGCCATTGCAGATGACAGGAACGTTATTCCACACAGGGTGAAAAATGCAGATCGGTTCATGATGATCGATGTTTGATTTCCTGAATATCAAGACAATTCTTGTTTTTCCCAATGACAGGAGATCTCCGGCACAACTTTTTTATGAACAGCCATCCGCAACAGCCTTTCATGAAGCGAAATCCTGATCACACCACCGAAGCTGAAGCGCTGCACATTACGTTCGACACCGTGATGAACGCACCCGATGCATTTGTCGCGATCGACTACAATTTGAAGTTTCTGTTTGTCAATGCCCTGGCAGAAAAATTCTACAATAAGAAAAAATCGCAATTGATAGGATCAGCAGTAAACTCCGTTTTTCCTGAAGAATCACGATTCGGTCCGTTCAAAAATATGATCCGCCATGTGAGCGCAAAAAAGCAGTTTGAGATCAGCTACGAGTCGCCATATGTGAAACAGTGGGTCAAATTGGTGGGAAGGCCGTTTGAGAACTACTACACGTTCACTTATACGAAGATCGATTATAAAGAAATGCTAAAAGCGGAGTTGCGAAAAGAGATGAGAAGGAAAAAATAGTCTCACGCAGCAAAGTGATACCCCACGCCCTTGATCGTGATGATCTCGATCGATGGATCGTCCTTCAGATAGTCGCGAAGTTTCGTGATGTACACATCGAGGTTGCGCGAGTTGAAGAACGAATCGTCACCCCAAACTTTCATCAGAATATCCTTTCGGTGCGTTGTTCCGTTCCGATTTTCCAGCAAAATCGCAAGCAGGCTCGCTTCACGGCTCGAAAGCTTTCGCACCTGATCTCCACGCTTCAATTCGTAGCGCTGCGGATTGAACTCAAACGCACCTATAGAAACAATCTCGCCCAAGTTCGCACGCTGCTGATGGCTTAATTGCAGAAGATTGTTGATTCGAACGATCAGCTCCTCCATACTGAATGGCTTTTTGATGTAATCGTTACCCCCCATCTCGAAACCTTTCAGCACGTCTTCTGTTTGAATTTTAGCCGTGACAAAAATGATCGGAACCGTGCTTTTCATCTGGCGCAACTCTGTGGCTATACGCAGTCCGTCTTTTACCGGAAGCATGATGTCGAGCACGCAGATGTCGGGATTCACCTTCTCGAAAACTTTTACCACGTCTGCACCGTCAGAAAACATCGTCACCTCGAAGTCCCGGCTTTCAAGACTTTCCTTCACGATCCTTCCCAAAAATGGCTCGTCTTCAACATAAAGGATTTTCGTTTTCACGAGATTTTTATTTTAGGTAAGTGAATGACGAATTGGCTGCCTTTGCCTGACTCGCTGATCACTTCAATTGTGCCGCCATGATTTTTTACAACATTCGCAACATAACTTAACCCAAGCCCATAGCCTTTCGTATTGTGAACATCCCCGGACGGAACTCTGAAAAATTTTTCGAAGATCCTGGTTTGATATTCTTTCGGTATCCCTAAACCATTGTCTTGCACCGACATTACGATCTCTTTTTGTGTGGATTCCAATCGGATCGTTAATTGTGGATCTTGAGTGCCATACTTCAACGCATTGTCTACGAGATTGTACAGCACGTGCGTGAGGTCAGTGAAACTTCCATGAAACGAAAAATCTTCTCCTTCTTTTTCAAATTTAACCTGCACTTGCTTTTTCTCAAACACAAGCCTCATCGAACCAAGGACCTGCTGCACGATTTGGTCAAGATCTATGGCTTCGCGTTTCAACTCCAATCCCTTGTCTTCAAACACCGATGTCTTGAGTATCTTGTCCGTCATCAATGTAAGCCTGTTGAGCTCGCTCTGCGCAATGCCGAGGTATTCTACGGTACGTTGAGGATCATCAAGAGCTCTGAAATTCTTAAGAGCTTCCAGCGCAACGCTCACTGTAGCAACCGGGGTCTTAAGTTCGTGAGTGACATTACTGATAAAATCATTCTTGATTTCCATCAGCCGTTGTTGCTCACGCTGATTTCGATACATAACGGCAAATGAGCTGACCGTAAGCACCGTCAGAAAAATGGAAAAGAAGATCTGGGGCGCGGTCTTCTTCAAAAGCAGTGCAGGCACACCGATGAAATTTACCCTGTAACGGATGAGCGGAGTAAAGGGCACTGGCTCCGTTGAAAATTTGGCTGGAGTTATGTTGACGCGCCAGCCTTTATCATTTCTGCGGGCAATAGCTCCTTTCAACGACACAACCTCATACCGCGCGTCCACGCCTGCATCATGCAAGGCTTTGTTAAAGTTAATTCTGATGCTGTCCATGCTGAGTGAATCAGCATCCATCCGAAAGATGAAAGTCTTCGGCTCGCCATCGCGTTTGAGCTTCGATACAATCGGACGGAGAATTTTGCTGAGCGTGTCGTGCTTGGAATTTGTCGTAACAATTTCAATTCGCGTAGCCCTCTCAGTTTGCTTGATGTAATCGCCCAGAGAATCGGGAACTCTCTTGCGAAAGGTGTCCATCAAGAGGACCTCGCTCGGATAACGTCTCGGCAACATCAGCGAAGTGTCGTTGGCTCCGACCTGTTGAATACTTCGCTCGATCAGCGAGTCATGCATCGCAAAGATCGTATTCCTGAAAAGAAGGTTCGTCTCTTTCATGAAATCACCCTCAGCATCACGATAGGAACTTCGCAGCCAGAAAAATTGCAACAGCAACAACAACGTGATACTGCTTCCCATCAGCGCAAGTGTGATTGCATTTTTACGTTGCGTATTCATTCCCATACAAAAGTAAAACGCTTTTTCACATCACCAGTTCGGTTTTAACCTTAATTAACATTCCTTTCAGAACTATTAACCCAGGCCGCACATCCCTAAGCGTACTTTTACACGAAAGATCGCTTATAGATCTAAAAATCAAAACGCAATTCGGAAATCTTAACCGTGAAAATCTCAACTACCATGAAACGAATCTTGATTATCCTCGGCATCATCGTATCTGCCACCGCAGCGCAAGTCGTATTCGGCCAAACCGAAGGCGCTATTGTTTATGAAGTTAAAATGAACCTGCACCGCAGTCTCCCGGCCGATCGCCAGGAAATGAAAAGCATGATTCCCGAATACCGGATTAGCAAAGACATTCTCGTTTTCAATGCCAACGAGTCGCTTCACAAACCACTGCCTGACGAAGAGGAGGATGACGATATGAACAGTGGAGGCCTAGTAATGAGGATCCAGCGCCCGCAAAACGAAATCTATGTAAATCAGGATGCGTCAAAGCGCGTGCTGATGCAGGAATTCATGGGAAAGAAATTTCTTATCGAAGATTCGCTGAGTGTGACACCCTGGAAGCTCGGCACCGAAACAAAAGAGATCAGCGGCTACACGTGCAAGCAGGCATCTTTTTACAATGAAGAGCGCAAGCAAAATGTTGTGGCATGGTATACTGACAAGCTCCGCCCATTCCTCGGGCCAGAAACTTTCAACACGTTGCCAGGCGCTGTGCTGATGATCAATATCAACGATGGTGAGCGAATTGTCACGGCAAAAACCATTGAGTTGCGCCCGCTGAAGAAAAACGAAATGAAAGTTCCTTCAGGTGGCACCAGGACAACGCAGGCAGAATTCCGCAAGATGGTAAGCGAGCAAATGGAGCGCATGCGGGCCAATGGAGGAAACGTTATCATCCGGAACTGATACCAATCACGAGAGTACATTGACATGAAAAAACTTTTACCCCTTCTTTTGCTCGCGGTATGTTCGATGGCGTCCGCACAAAAATTTAACATCAAAGGTCAATTGGTTGACACGCTTCGAAACCCGTTGCCAGCTGCAACTGTTTTGCTTTTAAATCCGAAAGATTCGTCACTCGTCAACTTCACCGTGGCAGACCCGCAGGGAAATTTCTTGATGAAGAATGTCAACAGGGGTGAACATCTCCTAAAAGTTACTTTCATGGGTTTCCGGCCCTTTATGAAAAAGATCACAACACCGGATCACGGACAGCTCATTGAACTTGGACTGGTGCAACTGACACCTGCAGCAAACGAACTCGAAGCGGTGGAGATCAACGCAGAAAGGGCTCCGGTTGTTGTGAAGAAGGACACGATCGAATTCAACGCGGCATCATTCAAAACAAAACAGAACGCAGTGGTTGAGGACCTTTTGAAAAAATTGCCGGGCGTAGAAGTTGACAACGATGGAAACATTACCGCGCAAGGTGAGCAGGTTCGGAATGTAACTGTCGATGGAAAAAAATTCTTCGGATCCGATCCCAAGCTTGCCACCAAAAACCTTCCGGCCGATGCGGTAAACAAAGTGCAGGTCTTCGATAAGAAGTCGGATCAGGCAGCATTTACCGGGATTGACGATGGGTCCAGGGAGAAGACGATCAACCTTGAGCTCAAGGAAGAAAAAAGGAATGGTGTGTTCGGTACGATCATGGGCGGGGCCGGATTGGACGATAGGTATACAGGACGTGCCAGTCTCAACAAATTTAAAAAAGGAAAACAATTTTCGTTGCTCGCGATGGGCAACAACATCAATGAACAAGGTTTCGGTATTGAAGATTACATGAATTTCACAGGTGGATCTCAGCAAATGATGTCGGGTGGTGGCGGAAGGGTTCAACTTTCGTTTGGTGGAGATAATTCAAATGGTGTTCCATTGAATTTCGGCAATCGCGCAAACGGTATTATGTCCAACATTGCCGGTGGTGTGAATATGAATAATTCGCTGAGCAAAAAGACCGAGATCAACGGAAGTTATTTTTATAACTATCTCGATCATCAAAGAGATCAGAACACATTTCGGGAAAGTTTCTTACCTGACCGCGCTACCGGGCAGCAAAGCAGCTTCATTTTCAACCAGAACAGCAAGATGAATAACACCAACTCCAATCACCGATTGAACTTTACGCTCGATCAGAAGATCGACTCTGCAAACTCGCTGAAGCTGACTACCAACGCAACTTACAATGAAACCGACAGCCATACTACCAGCTCGAGTCAGAACGTTGACAACGGAGGAACCATACTCAATGAAACCAATCGCCTGTCGCTTTCTTCAGGTTCTTCGACTACGATAAATTCTACCTTGTTATGGCGACACAAGTTTTCGAAGAAAGGAAGGAACATGACGGTGAATTTTCAAGCTACGTATAGCGATAGCGATCGAAGCGGATTCCTCGATGCAACAACGACAAACTATTTCAACGGAACTTCGCGCGATACAGTATTCCGCCAAACCAATGATCAGTCAACGATCAATCAGACATATGGTGGAACTTTTACATACACGGAGCCTCTTGGCGGTCGAAAGTACCTGGAAGCAAATTACACATTCAGGCAGAATCTGAATGACGTTGAACGCGTAGTGAACGATGTGACGGGCGATGTTCCTGTGTACGATAATTTGTTGAGCAACTTGTATAACAGCGACTATCAATATCATCGCGCGGGTTTGAACTTCCGCATCAATCGACCCAAATACAACCTTGTGGTCGGAAGCAGTCTTCAGCAAACCTATTTGAATGGATATCTAAAGCTACGAGATGTAAAGATCGATCGTGCTTACCAGAATATTCTGCCAGCAGTTCATTTCAATTACGACTTCTCCAACTCGAAGCATGTACGTCTCGATTACGAACCTTCCATGCAGGAGCCGAGCATTCAAC
>CBHROW010000118.1:0-14704 GCA_966080355.1 uncultured Chryseosolibacter sp. | reverse complement strand
GGCCGCCATTTCAGGATACAAATTGAATTTTCCCGGCACAGGATTTCCGGTGCGTTGATAACCTGTTGCCAGATCTTTTTCGCCTCGCGTTGGATGAGAGTAAAAACTTGCTTGCATGCCAAGTGGTTGAAGCACGGCATCGCGCATATAGATGTCGAACGGTTTGCCGGAAACGTCTGCAACGAGTTGCTGTGCTATGGTAGTTCCACCTCCGGAGTATTTGACTCTTTCATCCGGCTTTGCATCTGAACGAATGGAATTGCTATTGGCAGGAGATTCACCGTTGAGAATTTGTACTGTTGTCGGAAGTTTTGTTCCGTTTGTGTACCCGGCAAAACCATGAACAGTCAGTCCGGCAGTGTGGCTCAACAGGTTTTTAAGGGTGATTGTCGTTCCATAATTTTTATCATAAGGAAACTTCCATGACTTGAGATAGTTGTTGATATCGGATTGCAAGTCAACCTTGCCATCCTGCGCAAGCTTCAGCACGCCAACTCCCGTTAAGGATTTGCTGATGGATGCAGCTTGAAACCGCGTGTCGGTAGTGACATTGATCTTTTGTTCCGAATCCGCAAGCCCATAACCTTTGGCCCAGTCGAGTTTGAAATCCTTAACCACCGCGATGCTCACTCCCGGCACGTGGTGATGTTCCATTCGTTCCGCGATCGTCCAGGCTTTTCCATCTGCTTCCAGATTTTCTTCGACCTGTTTTATTCGGTCTTGCTGGAACGTGTTGGTATCACGAAAGGAGAAAAGGGAGACTGTAACAATGGTCAAAAGAGACAGAAGCCAGAAAGTCTTTTTCATGAGGAAGATGGATTTGATTTATGCGGTGATTCCGTGGATTGTTGAATTCCATAAAATATCGTAAAAAATCGTGAAGAATTTTCCACCGCGATCAAGCCTATGGTATATTGACCGGTCATTTAGTACCCCATGAACTCAAGATTAATTTTTTTTAGCCTGTTGCTGGGATTCGCTGCCTGCAGAACGGAAAAGGAAAGCAGCTCGACCGAGACACTCGATCAATATTTTTCTGCGCATTTGCCCGCTTCGGAACCCGGAGGCGCGGTGCTCATCATGAAAAATGACAGCGTACTTTTTTCCAAAGGATATGGTATTGCAGATATGAATACGCGCGAGCCGATAACCCCAAAGACATTGTTCAACCTCGGTTCAATATCAAAAACATTTGTTGCTAACGCGATCCTCATACTTCGGGAGGAAGGCAAACTGTCTGTTGAAGACTCGCTCATTAGATATTTTCCCGATTTCAAAAACAAAACGATCGCCAGGAATGTCAAGATCAAACATTTGCTAACGCACACCTCAGGTCTGCCAGACAACCGAAGAATCGCGGAAGACAGCGTATTCTTCCTCACCGCTAAAGATGAAGAGAACTGGTATCCGGTTACGCAATGCGAACGATTGATCTTTGAACCAGGCACCCGTTACGAATATTCCAATCCAGCATTCAACGCACTTGCCTTGATCGTTCAACAGGTCAGTGGAATGAAATGGCAGACCTTCGTTGAGGAAAGGATCATGAAGCCTTCGGGAATGATAAATAGCACAATTACCGATGGCCCGCATCCGGCATCTGGTGTTTCACATGGTTATGTGCTCAATCACGCACAGTGGACGGAAGATGACTACGGAGAAGAACCGACATTTCCCGCGGCCGGCAATGGAGGCGTATGGAGCTCGGTGGAAGAACTTTCAAAATATGAACGCGCCATCCGCGACAGTGTTTTCCTGTCGGGCCCAACCGTACGTGATTCCCGTACCATTAAACAGTTTCGATTTTGGGTTGACTCAAAAAAGCCGACCCGTGGATGGTCATGGGCGATTGAAAAAACCGGAGACGGCATATTGACCGTTGGCCACACAGGCGAACAGGGCGGATTTCTTTGCAACTACGTTTCTATTCCCGATCAAAACGCCTTCTTCGTGATCCTACTCAATACACCGCGCGACATCTCCGGCTTCAGCGATCATGTCATGCGCTGGTTGAAAGACCAGAAATAGATAATGTCTTATCATCCTGAAGCGATAGGTAAGTGAATAAAAAAGTTTAATTTGATCGGGGACTAAAAACACAGATCAAACCGACAAATCAGGATGAAGTTTATTTGCACGACTGTTCTTTTTTTGATGTTGTTGTCAACTTGCGAGAACGCACTTGCGCAAAGCCGTCCGACCATCATTTTTGATACAGACATCGGCCCTGACTATGATGATGTAGGTGCGCTCACCTTGCTCCATGCCTATGAAGATGCCGGACAATGCAAAATATTAGCGACCATCGCCAGCAACCGGCCGAAGAGTATTGCTGCAGTTCTCGATGTCATCAATACCTACTTCAAAAAGCCCGATATTCCTATCGGGGTAGTCCGCGGTGAAGCGCTCCAGCTATCGGCCTGGCAGAAATGGGATTCGGTGATTGTTGAAAGATATGATCACGACATCAAAAGGAACGAAGACGCCTGGGCCGCGAATCAACTTTACCGAAAACTACTTTCAGAGCAGCCTGATCATAGCGTTACAATTGTTACGGTTGGATTTATGACGAACATGGCAAACCTGCTGAAGTCGAAGCCAGATCATTACAGCAAATTGAATGGGAGGGACCTTGTAGCGAGAAAAGTCAGGCAGCTGGTCTCTATGGCCGGAAGGTTTCCCGAGGGCAAAGAATTCAACATAGAAAAAGATTCGAAAGCCTCGATGTATGTTGCAGAAAAATGGCCCGGGGAGATCATCTTTACCGGTTGGGAGATCGGTGCGCGGATCTTTTCCGGATTGCCGTTGATCGAAAGCGCCCAAATGAACTCACCGGTCAAAGACGTTTTTTCCATCAGCATTCCGATGTCGAAAGAAGATGTAAACGGGCGAAAGAGCTGGGACCAAACCGCTGTAGTAATTGCCGTAGAAGGAGCAGCGCGCTACTATGAGCTTGTTCCTGGGAAAATCATTTGCAACAAAGACGGAAGCAATGCGTGGGATGCAAACGCCCGCGGTCATTTTTATGTGAAGGAGAAAACCCCGGCAGCCGATATGGCGACATTGATCAACAGCCTGATGCTCCATCGGCCCGGACAATAGTAAGTGGTGAATCTACATCCGGATTTCAAACAGCCTCTTTTTCTTCAGCGATCATAGCGAAGAATTCGTGCATGGTGAGATGGTGAATGCGAAGTATCTTATTCAGCGACTTAATGGTGAAGTTCGCTTTACCTTTTTCCATCCGCCAGTATTGAATTTCAGGAAGGTCGTATTTGCGCGTAAATTCCTTTATGGTTGCAAAGCCCTTCTTTTCTCGAAGTTCTGCCAGTGTCTGGCCCATAATCATTAGCATTCTGTTGAAGGCTTTCTGTGATCTCATAAAATCGTTGGTAATGGGGCGAACACTCACCAGTGCAAATTTTTTTCTTTGATTATCTTTTGTGATAATTGCGCCAGCGAATGATCAGGGTAATATGCGTTTTTGCTGCTGACCGTCAAAACAATCACAAAAATTAATTGCCAGAATCCCGACATGACATTAAAGACTTGCTTATTGGTTACCGATGACCCGGATGATCACCAGGCTTTCTCCGAAGCCGTGACAAAAATCTCCAATCAGACGGTGGTCCTGATCGTGCTCGACAGCCAGAAAGCAGTGGAGTTGCTTTTGAACAAGAACCACCCTTTCGATTTTATTTTTCTCGATCTCTCCATGCATGGCATCAGGATCAATGCATTTATCAAAACCCTGAAAAGCGATGAAACAATCAGCAGCGTTCCCACGGTTGTGTATGGCACTGTCGATGACTACAACCGGATAGACAACCCTGCAGGCCTCACATTCTTTAACAAAGAATATGAGTTTTCTGAGCTGACGAGCTTCCTCACAGATTTTTTCAAAGAGGCGAGTAAATTGTAGATGCACAATAACCTGGTTAACAGGCACTTCATAAGCAAGGTTTTGCCGGTAGCACGACATTTATTCCGTTTTGCGTTTGAAAAAATCAACGCGATGTGATTTTTTCGCAGAGTCTTTGTCACTTGTTTCGGCTTAAACCCCTCTCCATGACTCGTACGTTTATTTTGCAGCCCGTGGCTTATCAACCTCTTGACCTTTTATCATCTTGGTTATGACCGGCCAGAGGTACCTGCTCTTTGGCTTGACGATTTTTCAGCTTGCCTTGTTTTGCATTTCTGCGTCAGCCCAGAACGCCAATTTTACTGCAGACGTCACCACGGGTTGCTACCCTGTAACCGTTAATTTTACAGATCTCTCGAGCGGCCCCATTACCAGTTGGTCGTGGAATTTCGGAAACGGTAATTCATCTCAGCTTCGAAATCCGGGCGCAGTTTATACCACTCCGGGCATTTACACCGTCACGTTGACGGTCTCCAACGGAAGTCAGTCCGACCAGGAAGTTAAAACGGGATTCATTGTGGTGAGAGATTATCCCAGCGTGAACTTTACTTTCGATAAAAACTCCGGCTGTTCGCCCCTCAACGTCCAATTTTCGAGTCAAGTCGGCACCGGTACGGGAGCCATCACGGAGTGGCTATGGGTATTTGGCGATGGTGGCACCAGTACTGAAGAAAATCCCTTATATACATTCAATGGAGCAGGCCAGAGAACGGTTGGCCTGAAAGTGAAGAACCAGTACGGATGTGAGTCGACTAAAAACATTCCGTCTGCCATTCATGTTAACGGCCCGGCTGTCGATTTTGCGGCAAGTGCTACCAGCTCCTGCCAGGTTCCATTTAATGTGAACTTCACGGATCATTCGACCGGGGCAGGAGCGCTTACCTACAATTGGAATTTTGGAAATGGCCAGACCAGCACATCAGCCAATCCTTCAACTACTTTCACTGCACCAGGTGCCTATCAGGTGTCACTGAATGTTTCGGATAATTCAGGATGCTCTTCCCATAAAGAACTGACCATCAATGCAGGCAACGAAGGCGGTATTGCTGTTGGTGCTTCGCTTACTCGCGTCTGTATTGGACAAACCGTGAACCTTTCGATGCAATCGACAGAGGCACCGTTGTCATGGTCATGGGATTTTGGAAATGGTATTGGTTCGAGCTCGGCCGCTCCAACAGTTTCTTATAACACCAGCGGAAAATTTGCGGTCACGCTCACCGCGCAACTTCCCGGACGTCTGTGTCAGTCGATCGCGAGCAAAGAGATTGAAGTGATCTCCAATGCATCGCCAAACTTTACGCACAACGTTGACTGCGCGAACAATTTGCAACTGCGAAGCACATCCACAAATGCAAGCCGCCTGGAATGGTTGATTGGCGGAACGGTGGTGTCAACATCGTCAACCTTCAAGTATCCTACGCCTGGCTCCGGTGATATGATCGTGAGATTGATCGCGTACAACTCGCTCGGATGCCCTACTGTTCTCGATCGCCTCGTTCACGTTCCGGCCCTGCCAGTCGCCAAATTCGAACCATTCGCTGAACAGGATTGCGCGCTGCCTTCGCTTTCTGTTTGCGCACCATTCACAATAGACTTTCAAAATAAATCGACTTCCGAATCCGTGATCTCTTCCCGATGGACCCTCGGTCAGGGCATCACTTCTACACAAACGAACCCATCACGCACTTTCACCACCGCTGGAACCTTTGATATTGAGCTCAAGGTCACTGACAATCGCGGATGTAAGGATTCTGTGAGCAGACAAGTTCATGTTTCTACCACGATTCCCTCGGCAAATTTTGAATTCGACAAAGACACGATTTGTGTAAATGACCTGATCAAATTTACCGACAAGTCATCCGCGGCCGATTTCTACTGCTGGGATTTCGGTGATGGGACCGGAACAACGGAAAAAGATCCACAACATGCTTTTGCATTGCCAGGCGTCTATAACATCAGGCTCACTGCGAAAAATGCCGGCTGCAGTAATGCGAAGGAGGTTCAACAAGCTGTAGTGGTGCGCAACCCGTACGTTGGCTTCCAGATCTTCAAATCCTGCGATGATCCATTTCACGTATCCCTGGTGAACACATCCATCAATGCAGACTCAGTCGCATGGGAGTTTCCGGATGGATCTATTTCCAACGCAACGAATGAGAACACCACATTCAACGAGACCGGGACTTATCAAGTGATGCTTCATGGATACAACAGAGAGAGCAAGTGCCTGGTAGACTTTGCGCAATCGATCGTCATCCAGGACGTTCGTGCGGATTTTGCCCTCGATAATGAAACGCCTTGTCGGGACGTTGCAGTTATTGGCACCGATCATTCGGAGTTCGCAGTCGTGTGGAGCTGGCTGGTGGATGACCTGCCCCGCAGTATCGATCGGGACGCAACGTTGTCATTCGGATCGCCAGGGCCTCACACCGTGCGCCTGGTCGTTTCAGATTCAGATGGATGTACCGATGAAAAATTACTCGCAGTGAATGTGCCGGATATTGTAGGATCATTCAGCACCTCCCTTTCGAGCGATTGTGATGCGTTGACGGTGAATTTCGTAAATACATCAGTTGGCAATCCTGCCATAGACAGTTACAATTGGAATTTTGGAGATGGTGGTACTTCGGATTTAAAGGACCCCATTCACATCTTCCATCAACGCGATACATTCGATGTTTCGCTGCAGCTCACGAACGCCTCCGGAACGTGTGCATATGTTCTGGACGATGCGATTGCATTTACCATTCCAGTTCCGGATTTTTTGCCCAATGTGCCCAACGCGTGTATTGGCCAGATCGTTTCTTTTTCCAACAATTCTGCAAACGCATCTTCATACCACTGGGAGGTAGGAAATGGTGCGTGGGACCAGCACTCACCTCTGGTCACTTATCAGCAATCCGGTGACTATGACATCACACTGACAGCCAGAGACCTATATGGCTGTGAACAATCGCTCACGCGACTCAAAGCAGTTCACGTTTGGAAACCCCATGCAGATTTCGAGGCCTTTCAAACTTCTGGAGAATGCCCTCCGTTGACATCCATTTTTCATGATTTGTCTACCGGAGCTTCCATTTCATCTTGGAGTTGGAATTTTGGGAACGGCACCATGAGCAACTTGCAAAACCCTGCAAACATTTATACGAGGGCCGGTGTATACGATGTCAGCCTCACAGTGAAAGATCTGTATGGATGTTTCGATACAAAGATCGTGGAAGATCTGATCGAGGTGGGTGGGCCTTCCGGGAATTTTTCTGCTGATGTAAATAAAGTATGCATTCGAAGCGATGTTGATTTTATCGCTGATGCAGAGAATACAAAAACTTTTCATTGGGATTTTGGCGATGGAAATGTAGTAGACACTGCTGTGCCGTCTATTTTGCACGCCTATGTTAGCCCGTCTTTTTTTCACCCCTCACTTTCGCTCGTAGATAATAAAGGCTGCCAGGTTATTGCCGATGGAAATCCACAGATCACAGTGTATGACACAGCGTCAGTCGAGATGGTCATCCCGTCCATTTGCGTTTTTGAAGGCGAGCCATTGCACCTGGAGGCGAATGAAATTAACAATCCGGCAACCGACCCGAACGATGTCATAGAATTTCATTGGACCTGGAACGGTGAAACCATTGGAGAGGGCCAATCCATCGACACAGCGCTCCCTACAGGCGTTCAAAATTTGGTGCTCCATGCGTACAACAATAACTCCGATTCAGCCCTTGGATGCGAATCGAGAGTAGAGGGAGAAATTCGGATCCACGGAAAGATCGAATTCATTCCAAATGTGTTCACTGAAAACGGTGATGGGTACAATCAACAGTTTGTCGTGCCGGGAATTGAGAACAGCGAATGGCAGCTGCACGTTTATAATCGTTGGGGAAAAGAGGTTTACACCCAAGGTCACTACGACAACACGTGGAACGGCAACGACCTTGCCTCGGGCGTTTATTTCTACGCTTTAGAAAATCAAACATGCCCCGATCGGATGTTGAAAGGTGTGCTGACGATCATGCACTAGGCTGGCCGAAGCAATAACATAGTCCGTCAGGCGCTACTACAAAAAATACGCGCCAGTCTTTTTCGCCATGCTTTTCCGTTCTGAGTTCAGGTGAGGCATTGATACCTTTTGCCAAAAAATCGCGATGGAGCGTTTCGAGTTCTTCCACTTCAAAGAAGCAGCCATCCTGTGTTGGGTCTCCGCCATTTTCCGATAGCCCGATCTGGATGCTGTCGCGGCTTAATATCACAGAATGAATTGGTTTGGTAAACTTGGCGACTACTTGAAAATCCATCTTTAAATAATAGGGTATGGCCTCAGAGACGTTCATAACTGGCAAATTCATTTTGTCTTTTTGATAAGGCCACGCGTTTTTGAGAGACGGTTTTCGCATAAGTGAATTTATGTATTTGGCCGGTTATTTTGATTGTCCGGCATATTGTTTTTCGCCAAATACCGATTGACGGGTGAGGTATTATTTGGAAACTAACTGGTTTCCTTTTAGGTTTGGGAACCATTCAGTTTCCTTTTTAAAATTTATGCGCAGAGACGTTTTTCAGGCAATTTCCGATCCCACACGAAGGGAGATTATCGCCATCATTTCAAAAAAGCCGCAAAACCTTCATCAGGTTGTAGATCGATTCGACAAAACTCGCCCAGCGATTGCTAAGCACTTGCGCATTCTTGAAGAATGTGGACTGGTACAGGCGCGGGTTCAGGGGCGAGAGAAAATATTCTCGCCACAACTTCAACGGCTGGAAGAGATATCGATGTGGCTCGACCAGTATCGCCAATTTTGGATTGCGCGTATCGATGCCCTCGAGAAATATCTCGCACAATCCGGTGATAAGCCAAGCAAGACCAAACGAAAAAAATCGAAAAATTAAATTCTTTATTTATGGATCCTCAACCTGTTATTGTAGAAAAGATTTTTTCCGCACCCATCGAACGAGTTTGGCGTGCCATTACTAACAAAGATGAGATGGCCCAATGGTATTTCAAGCTTGATGAATTTCGGCCGGAGGTCGGGTTTGAATTTCAGTTTGAAGGTGGAGATGATAAAAATACGTATCTCCATCACTGTAAGGTTACGGAAGTCGTGCCGGGTAGAAAGCTCAAATACAGCTGGAGGTATGAAGGTCATGAAGGCAACTCTTTTGTAACATGGGAATTATCAGAACATGGAAAAAATGAAACCAGGTTGAAATTGACGCACGAAGGTCTTGAAACATTTCCTGCATTGCCGGCATTTGCGCGCAAAAACTTTGCACAGGGCTGGAATGAGATTGTCGGAACGAACTTGCCAAACTACGTGTCAAAAGTAATTAAATCTTAACGCCCGATTCTGAATCTTTTTGTATTTAAGGCTGTTTCAGTAATTTGACTGAACCAATGAAGAGCCGGAATATTTTTTCTGTAGCGTGGAAATCGATCGGATTCGCCTGGCAAACCAATCCCTTATTTTTTGTTTTGATCATGGTGTTGAATATGTTCATGGGCGCAGTAGTCTATGTGCAGTTCAGCAGTTTCTCTGCTATCGTTGATGAGATCATTCGCATCAAACAAGGTGTCAGTGGTTATGAGCCGCTGATCCGTGCCTCGATCATATTGGGATTGTCATTCCTCATTCCGACCATTCTTGGAAACGTACTGTCGTACATCCGCATGAAATTTCGCATGCAGCAAGGTATCCAGCTCGAGATGTATAAAATAGAGCGACAAGGTGCTCTTGATATCGGCACCATCGAAAGCAACTCGTATCAGACCTTGCTCCGCGGTGCGCAAGAGTGGGGCAGTGGAAGCGTGATGAACCTGCAGGATTTCTTCTTCAACTCAGCATCAAGTTTTGCAGGCATTATTACTTCTATGGCGATTCTTTGGTCACTCAACATCTGGCTTGTGCTGTTCGCTGTGCTGGCTTCCCTGCCTGTATATTTTTTCTACAAGAAGTATAGCATGGAGGTTTTCCGTATCCGATACCTTGCCGTAGATGATCACCGCGTGATCGGCAATCGGATCTCGCATTTCGAAGAACTTCAAAAAGCAGTGGATGTGATCTTGCTGAAGCTGAAGGAATGGCTGAAGAAAGAGATCCGCGATAAGAAAATATCGTACAATGAAAAGATCGCTGTGGCCGAACGCAAAAAAGCGTTGTCATACAGTGCATTGAGCTTGTGGTACCTCGCATTTTTATTTGCTGCGATTGCATTAATGACGCGTGAAGCTCTCGCAGGCACAATCGCAGTGGGTGGACTCCTCCTGGCCTTCAATACCTATACACGTTTCTACCAAACGATCAATGGGTATGTGGAATCGATTTCATTTACCGAGGAGGCAGGACGTTATGCTGCGCGTTGGTTCGACTTGTTCGACCTGCAGCCCAAGATCAGGTCGAATGACAAACCGATCGCTTTCGATTACACCCAACCACCCTTGATCGAATTCAAAGATGTTTCGTTTCGTTATCCGGGCGAAACCGATTCCGCGCTGGTACTCCAAAACCTCTCGTTCACTATCCGGCCGGGAGAAAAGATCGCCATTGTAGGGATCAACGGTGCAGGAAAAACAACGCTTATCAAACTGTTGTGCCGCGTATACGACCCTACCAGTGGAGTTATTCTTGTTAACGGAATTGACTTGCGCGAGCTCAGTCTTGAAGACTGGCAAAATGCAATCGGTATTTTGTTCCAGGATTTTCCGGTGTACAATTTGACCATTCGTGAATCGATCGGTATTGGAAGAATTCAGGATACCATCGATGAAAGTCGGATGAAACAGTCGGCATTGTTCTCGGGAGCTGATGAGTTCATCACTGACTATAATCAGCTCATCTGGAAAGAATTCAAGGATGGCATCGACCTTTCCAAGGGACAGCACCAGCGGATGGCCGTAGCGCGGATGTTCTATCGTAACGCGGCCATCACGATCCTGGACGAGCCCACGGCTTCGATAGATGCTGTTACAGAAGAAAAGATCTTCAGCTCACTGGAGAGGAATATGGCGGGTAAAACGGTGATACTAATTACACACCGATTCAGCACGGTGAAAAATGCCGATAAGATTCTGATGTTGGAACACGGGCGCATCATCGAGCAAGGATCGCACCGCGTGTTGATGAATGTAAACGGAAAATACGCAGATCTTTATACGATGCAGGCGAAGCGATACCTCGAGACGCAAGAATAGGTTCAAAGATCTATTCTGAGCACCGCTCCAAGCTCAGTGGGGACAACCCGAATGTTCCCGCCATGAAGTTTGATGATCTGCCTGGCCAGACTCAGGCCGATGCCCGAGCCATTGGGTTTTGTTGTAAAGAATGGCACGAAGATCTTGTCAACAATTTCGGGATCGATGCCAGGGCCGTTGTCGCGCACCAGCACACTCAAGCGGTTGCCAAACACCCCAACCTCCAACGTCACCATGCCCTGGCCATCTTCTTTCACTGCATCAAATGCGTTTTGCACGAGGTTGATAAGCACTTGCTCGATCAATGCGCGGTCAATTTCTGCCTCGGCTTTTTCGCTTATGAGGTTAACGACAAATTGAATTGACCGTTTTTCGGCTTCCAGTTTCATGACTTCGTAAACATGACGAACAACCTCATTGACGTCATGTGATTCGCGGTGCAGAATGAATGGTTTTGAGAACTCTTTGTAGGTGCGCGTAAAATTCAGGAGACCCTGACTGCGCGATCGAATGGTTTGAACAGCACTCCCTACGTCCTCTAAAGCGTCTGCTGTGAGTTGATCAGGATTCTTTTGCGCACCATCGGGGTGCCTTAGAATTTTGTCGACTGCCGCGCTGAGCGATGTGATAGGGGTAACGCTGTTCATGATCTCATGGGTGAGCACACGCATGAGCTGATGCCACGCCTCGATTTCCTTCGCTTCGAGTTCATGGTTAAGATTTTGCATGACAACAATCATGATAGGCTGTCCTTTCATCAGCATGTGCTTACGGTGTATCCCGAGCTGAACGATTTGTTCGCGAATTCGAACCGGTATCACACGTTGGTGATCTCCTTGTAAAGTTGATATTGTTTTTCCGAGGATCGGATCGATCGCATCAAGTTGTTCGATGCGTGTGAATTTAGGTTCCTGCAAGAGTTTTTTCGCGGCCAAATTCATCATCATCAAGCTGCCATCAGCACGAAAAGCAAGAATGGCAACGTTGATGTTTTCGTTAAGCGCTTCCAGAAATTGGAAGTGAAGTTCTTTCTCTTCGTTCACACGGGCGAATTCACTCAGGATATCGCCCATGGCTTCCGTAAATTTCGCTGAAACCGATCCGCCTGCTCCGGGAAAGGATTCTGTGAACCCGCGCTGCTTGACAGCCATCAAAAAATGAGTCAGATCCCTCGTTGATCGTTCAACATAGCGAATCAGGTCTAAAATGCTCAACACCAGGAGCAAGGTTAGAAAAACAATGACAAACAGCGTAGGGCGCTCGAAGATCGACCAGGCCAGAAACATCACTACGGTGATCAGCAGGATGAATCGAAGTATGATTTGAAGCCGGAAGCCTTTGATCATGTTTTAATATTTGTTGATCCGATATCGTTCGAGCTTGCGATACAATGTCGTGCGGCCCACACCAAGCTCCCGGGCGACAAGCGTCAAATTTCCACGATGCTTCCGCATGGCAAGTGCGATAGCCTGTTTTTCGATTTCATCGAGATTGATCTCTTTCGATTGTTGAATGCTGAACTTGCCGTGTTGGAAAGGGAAATCTTTCACGCTCAGCTTGCCATGATCATTCAATATCACCGCGCGCTCGATCGCATGACGCAATTCGCGAACGTTGCCCGGCCAATCGTGCCGTTTCAGATGATTGATCACCTGATCGGAAAGCAAATCAACTTTCTTTTTGTATTTCGCGGCAAACGATCTGATAAAATGATCTGCGAGCAGGGCGATGTCTTCGCTGCGATCGCGCAAGGGCGGAACAACAAGCGTGACCGTATTGATCCGGTAAAGCAAGTCTTCTCGAAAAATGCGTTGTTTCACAGCTGAACCGATGTCGATGTTTGTTGCCGAGACCAAACGGATATCGACAGGAACTTCGATGTTAGAACCAACCGGTACGATCACGCGATTTTCCAGGGCGGTAAGCAATTTGGTTTGTTGTGCAATCGACAGGTTTCCGATCTCATCAAGGAAAAGTGTCCCTTCGTCAGCTAACTCGAACCTGCCTATCCGATCCTGCTTTGCGTCTGTAAAAGCGCCTTTCTTGTGACCGAACAACTCGGATTCGAACAGCGACTCAGACAACGACCCAACATCGACTTTCACAAATGGCCGATCGGCACGTCTGGAGCGTTTATGAATTTCCCGCGCAACCAGATCTTTACCTGTTCCATTCTCTCCAAGCAACAAAACGTTGGCATCTGTTACAGCGATCTGCCCCAGGGTTTGCATCAGCTCCTTCATTATACCGGAGTGAAAAACGATTGGCGTATCCGATTCCCCGGCTGCACGATTGTAATGTGATTGTTTCTCCTTGAGTTTGCGGATCTCTTTTGCTGACTGTGAGTTTGCGAATGCCGATCGAACTGTCGCTTCAAGCTTTTCGTTCTCCCACGGTTTTACGACAAAGTCGCGCGCTCCGAGTTTCATGGCTTCAACCGCAAGGTTAACATCGGCATAAGCGGTGATCATGACCACTTCAATCCCTGCTCGTAATTCCAGAATTTTTCGCAACCAGAATAATCCTTCATTGCCGGTCGAACGGCCGGTGGAATAATTCATATCGAGCAGGATCACATCGAAGGTCTGCTGAGCGAGCAGGGAGGGAATGCGTGCCGGATTGGATTCCGTCTGCACGAACTCATAAAGTTGCCTCAATACGATCCGTGCAGCGTTGAGAATGTCAGGATCGTCATCAACAATCAGTATTTTCCCTTTTACCTTTGACATGCGCTTGCCAAGGTAGCAAAGTGTTCACATGTGACCATGATGTGTGTTTCATTATGGAACAGATCCTGCTAAAGTATTTTTGTTTAAAATGTGGATAATCAGATGGTTATGCGACTGGAACGGACGTTGAGATTGACCGGACAAATGATTGAACTATGCTGAAGAACTACCTGAAGATTGCAATTAGAAACCTTGTCAAGAACAAGCTTTTCACGCTCATCAATATCAGTGGGATGGCGATCAGTATCGCCTCGTTCATGATCATCGCGCTTTTTATCTATGATGAATTTCAATTCGACCGGAACGTCAAAGATGCCGCGCTGAAATACCGGGTTTATGAAGATATGTTTATCGATGGCGGCACCACGCGAAAGGCTTCGATGGTTCCTCCGATGGTTGCCCCTACGATGCAAGCGGAATTTCCGGAAATGGAAGCATACGCCCGTTTTATGAATTTCAATACACCGGTGTTGTTTGAATATGGCGACAAGAAATACACAGAGGGAAAAGGCGGATGGGCAGATCCATACATCTTGCAAATGTTCGATCTGAAATTGCTGGAAGGAGACTACGGATCAGCACTGCAGGGCCCGCATTCCGTAGCGCTGAGTAGATCGCTCGCAAAAAAATATTTTGGCGATAAGCCGGCACTTGGCGAAACCATTGAGATCTATGATGAGAGCTTCAAAGTGACTGGCGTCTTCGAAGACTTCGATGCACATTCTCACCTTCAACTCAATTATTTCATCGGGATGGATTATGCAGTCGCCCAGATACCACAGCGCATGGAGAGCTGGGGTTGGAACCAGTTTCACACGTATGTCAAATTGAGACCTGGGAGCGATGCGAACGCGGTGGAAAAAAAAT
>CBHROW010000117.1:0-14712 GCA_966080355.1 uncultured Chryseosolibacter sp. | reverse complement strand
CGATCAAAGGCATCACCGCTTCATCACCGATCATTTTGGTGAGTGATGTGATGGGGCAATCGTATACAAACTCGTCATTCAATGTTTTGTTCAATGGCATTCCCGTTGCCGACCAGCAACTCGATCCCATCCCGAACACGCGATACGGAGTTAAAGGGATCGATCGCAGAGACACGCTGGTTCTGGATGCATCTGACGTGAATGCGGTAAACCGGTCCACGCAATCGATCAAGTACACCTTCAACCGTGGTGTGGGCGCCTCTGAAGCGTTCCTGGATTATGTGATGTTCAGTTTCAGCCGCGAACTCGCATTGTACGGAGATCAAACTATTTTCCAGTCGGGTCGCTCGATCGAAAACGGAAGCTCGCGTTTCAATATCAAGAATGTTTCAAGCAGCGCTGCTATTTGGGATGTTACGGACCCGCACACACCCGGCCACCAACAATTTTCACTCGATGGAACAACAGCATCTTTTTCAACGGCAACATCGAGCCTCAAAAAATTTATCGTTTTCACCAATGCGCTCTCGCCTTCATTGGTGTCAAAAGTTGAGAACCAGGATCTGCATGGGCTATCGACACCGAACCTGATCATTGTAACGCATCCATCATTTCTGGAAGAAGCTTCACGACTGAAAGCACATCGAGAAAGCGTAAGCGGATGGACCGTTCAGCTGGTAACTGCAGAGGCAGTATTCAATGAATTCTCCGGTGGTCGCCAGGATGTGACCGCCATTCGTGACTTCGTAAGACACCTTTATCTGAAAAATCCAGGAGCATTGAAGGCTCTGCTGTTATTTGGCAAGTGCTCTTACGACTATAAAGACCGGATACCCAACAACACGAATTTCGTTCCGACTTATGAATCGAGAAACTCTTTACATCCGCTGCTCACTTATTCCTCTGATGATTACTTCGCTTTTTTAGAGGACGGTGAAGGAAACTGGAGTGAAGCCTCACCCAATCCCGACAACCACACCATGGAGATTGGCGTGGGGCGGTTGCCAGTCACTTCGGTAGAGGAGGCAAAAGCGGTGGTCGACAAGATCATCGACTATGATACAAACAAAAAGACACTCGGCTCATGGCGAAAACAAATCGTTTTTGTGGCGGATGATGGCAATCACGATGACGGTTATTCGTCACTTCATCAATCGCAGTCGGACCAATTGTCTCAATTTGCGGAAGCGGAAGATCCGGGTGTCGATCCGAAAAAATTGTTCATAGGCTCGTTCGAAAAAACAGTTCTGCCTTCGGGCGCAACGATCCCTGAATTCACGGACGAGATCGTTCGTTCATTCAACAAGGGTTCACTCATCATCAACTACACAGGTCACGGCAACGAGCGGCAGTGGGCCGATGAAAAAGTTTTCAGCAACATCGACATCGACCAGCTCGATAACAAGCTCCTGCCTTTCATGGTGACGGCAACATGCGAGTTTGGCCGGCACGACAATCCACGCGAGATCTCAAGCGCAGAGTTGGCCGTGAAGCATGCACGTGGTGGAGCTGTCGGCATGGTCACCACGGCCCGACCCGTAAACGCTACCACAAACTTCAGTCTGAATCGCGCATTTTACGATGCATTGTTTCAGCAGGAGAATAGTCGCTACAAACCGATCGGTGAAGTATTCCGCCAAACCAAAAATAACAGCACGAGCGGAGTGGCAAATCGCAATTTCTCATTGTTGGCTGATCCTTCGCTCACCGTTGCGCTCCCACCGCTTACTGCTGAAACAACGTCAGTACAAACGTCTTCAGGATCTGACACACTCAAGGCACTTTCAACGGTAGTCGTGTCAGGAAAAATTACCGATCACTCAGGTAACTTAACTGACGATTTCAACGGGACGGTTGAACTGACTTTGTTCGATAAACAATCGAGTTTCCAAACCATTGGCGACAACGATCCTCCCTTTCAATACAAGCAATGGCAAAACGCATTGTTTCGCGGAAAGGCTACGGTAACAGATGGCGTGTTTACTCACACCTTTATGCTTCCCACGAATGTGGCAGCAGCTATTGGACAGGGCAAGCTAAGCTTGTATGCAAGTGATCCGAAAAACTTTATCGATGCGATGGGTTCTTACTTTGATTTCAAAATTGGCGGCATGGAGACAAGTGTTGCGGTTGAATCGAATCCACCTCAACTGCAAGCATTCATTGGCGATACAACCTTCATCAACGGAGGCGTTGCGGTGCCCGATGCCGATCTCATCGTCCATTTCGATGATGATTCCGGTATCAATATTTCGGGAACAGATAACGGCATTGTTGCGGTTCTTGATCAAAGTAACGACCCATTCATCCTCAACGAATATTATGTTGCAGAGACAGACGATCCCACATCGGGGTGGTTGACGTTCCCGATGCGCGGTTTAGAACCTGGCCGTCATTCAATCACCATCACCGCGTCAGATATTTTCAATAATTCAGCAGAAACCATGGTCGAATTTATCGTGACCGATGGAAATGGAATTGTTATTGAAAGCTTTGGCAATTACCCTAATCCTTTCCAGGAGAGCACAACGCTGTTTTTCACACACAATCGCTCTGGAGACGACTTGCAGGCACAGGTATTTATACAAAAAACAACTGGCGAACTCGTAAGCCACATCCAGGTAGATATTCCCGAAAGTGGTTATCAGGTCAATGTGATGGAACTTGATGCAGTGATGAATGACAAAAAACTGTCGGCTGGGTTATACTTGGCGCGGCTCGTTGTTCGTTCCTTAACGAATGGCTCTAAAAACGAGCAGGTTACAAAACTTATTATTCTGAATTGATTATCTTTGAGACCTTCTAAAAATCGATTAATGACGCTCCGCGCTGCATTCTTAACTGCCCTGGCTTCCGGTTTTCTCGGGTCGGCAGCTATTGCTCAAACAACGCCAAATAATCCAACACCCGGATACCTTATCGGGGCTCAAAAGGCCATAACCACTGCGGTTCCGTTTCTCGCCATCACACCTGACTCTCGTCATGCTGCGCTGGGCGATGCCGGTGTAGCCACTTCTCCTGATGCCAATTCATCCTATTGGAATGCGGGAAAACTCGCATTCATAGATAAAAAATATGGCGGAAGCTTGTCTTATACGCCCTGGTTGGGAAAGATCGTGAACGACATGTGGATCTCTTCTCTGGTAGGTTTTTACAAGATCTCCCGCGAGCAAGCCGTATCGGCATCTTTGAAGTATTTTGACCTTGGTGAGATCAGTTTCCGCAACGAGTCAAACCAACCTCTTGGCGACTTCAATCCGAAGGAAGCTGCGTTCGATGCCACATATTCGCGAATGCTTTCAGAGAATCTCGGTGTGGGTGTTTCGGCTCGCTACATTTTTTCAAACCTGACCGGTGCTTTTAGCGGTGCCGATGCGCAGGCTGGAAATAGCGTTGCTGCCGATATTGGAGTTTACTATACCAAGCAGCTGCAAAGCGCTAAGAATTCTTCACTTTCTCTCGGTGCGCAAATCTCGAACATCGGTGCGAAGATCTCTTACACCGACACTAGCAATAAAGATTTCTTGCCCACCAATTTAAAAGTGGGTGGCGCATTTACCACAGAACTCGACATGGGCCACACCATGACGTTTGTTGCCGATTTTAACAAGCTATTGGTACCAACAATTGACAATGGTCAATCCGTTCTCACAGGTATGTTTGGTTCCTTCTCTGATGCTCCAGGTGGAGGAAAAGAAGAATTGCACGAGATCATGACCTCACTTGGCGTGGAATATTGGTATCGCGAATTCTTTGCTGCGCGTCTCGGCTATTTCAACGAAGCGAAAGACAAAGGCAACCGTAAATACATGACGTTCGGGCTCGGTTTCAAAAAAGATAACTTTGCTTTTGACGGTGCTTACATCGTACCTACCAACCAACGCGAGCACCCGCTGGCGGAAACCTGGAGACTTACCGTATTGCTTCAGATTCCCGAGGATTTAAAGCGCGAAGACTCTGTAACGGACTAATGCACATGCTCGACCGCACTGTCGCTCCACCGTTCGTTCAAGGTACCTCTTTTGATCTTATCAAACCCATAACTCAAAAACTCGGCAATGGCACCGATGTATTGCTGATACCGGGGGGATCGCAGGACGTTTTAAAAATAGAATTGATCTATGATGCGGGGCGATGGTTCGAATCTGAACTTGGAACTGCCTACTTCACAGCTCATTTGCTTTCCAAAGGAACGCGAACAAAAAACAGCTTCGAGATTGCGCAACTTTTCGATCAGTATGGTGCGCATGTGGAGGTGAGCCCGGGCCTCGATTTCGTTTCAATCTCATTGTACGCGTTAACAAAAAATCTCGAGCCAGCGCTCGCGCTTTTTTTCGAGATCCTGTCTGAGCCTGTTTTTCCGGCAAAGGAACTTGAACAGATGTCAGCGATCTACGTTCAAAACCTGAAGATCAACCTTGAAAAAACCAGCTTCCTTGCTTCGAAACATTTTCGTAAAAATCTATTCGGAGAAGATCATCCCTATGGGCAAGAGGTTGACGAAGGTGACATAAAGACCCTCACACGCGACCATCTTGAAAATTATTTCAAGACAAATTTTCAGGCTTATACGGTTTTTGTATCCGGAAAGATCGACACTAAGACCGAACTACTCATTCAAAACACATTTGAAAAGATCAGGCGTGTTGTAATTCAGGATAAAACGCACGCACTGGCTTCTCCGCCTGCTGCTTACTCGTATTACGAACGCGAAGAAAGCGTGCAGTCATCGATCCGGCTCGGCTCGCTGAACATTGGTCGCAAACATCCGGACTATCCACTGGTGATTTTTGCAAGCCACGTGTTGGGTGGCTATTTCGGATCGCGACTCATGAAAAATATCAGGGAGGAAAAAGGTCTCACCTACGGAATATATTCATCCGTCCATCCCTTGCGGCATGCGAGCTATGCAGCAATCGGTGCAGATGTAAACAAGGAAAATATTGACATTACGTTTTCAGAGATCCGAAAAGAACTGCTAAGACTTCGTTCGGAAAAAATTGGAAACGATGAATTGACTACAGCACGAAATCATTTTGTGGGAAGTCTGCAGTCAGAGATCACTACGCCATTCGCTCATGCCGATAAACTGAAAACGATCTATTTGTTCGATCTCTCCCCTGACTACTATCAGGATATGATCAATTCGATATTAAGTGCAACCCCTGAGGATTTGATGATCGTTGCCGAAAAATATTTGAACGAAGAGAAATTCCTTTCACTCGCGGTAGGATAATATTTGCAAGTCAGGCAATCTGACTTCTGCTGCCACGTCTGCTACAGGTACTATTCCATCGCTGGGCTCTCCTATCATCTATTTGGACGGAAACAGCGAGAAATCGGTATATACTCCGTTCACCCCCATGTCAATACATTTGTCAATGATCTCCGGATCATTTATCGTATGGAGCAATATGGGTGTAGACAGACTTTTGATATCATATGAAAACCTGAACAGTTTAAAGTTTATACCATATGGAAGCGTGATTGCAAACAACGTGTGGCAATCCGCCAATTGTTTGATGATCATATTGGGATAAGCCGCCCTGTAGTTGGTGAATATTATTCGGTCAAAGCCCAGCATTTTGACTTCGTCAATCTCCGAAATGAAATAAACTTGCGGAATGATCCGCGTCATGAGCTCTGGATATCGTTGCGAAATTATCTTCAGTATTATTAGATTATTTGCCTTTATGTCTGTGATCAACGTGACTTTTTTATCTTTCAGCCAATTGAGTAATTGATCCAGGTTCAAGTGAGTCCCCATCGTTCGGTCTGATAAAAACTCTTTTTCACCGACTGTTACAACATCGTGTGCCAGTACTACTACCGAATCAATTGTATACTGAAAGTCGAGTTCGATAAAATTAACGCCCAAGTTTACGCTATTGTTGATTGCTTCAAGCGTATTTAAGTACGTCTTTCCCTGGAAGCCCCCGCCAGCATGAGCTATATAAATAAAATCAAATGAGGCCTGTTCGCTCACCGAATCATTGCACTGAAGAGTTTCGATATCGTCTAGTCCGTTCCAAAAATTTTCAAGATTTAATTTTTTAAATACATACAGACCGAATGACGCCAGGACAATGATCAACAAAACCCATTTTATTGAATGCAGATCTACGTTGCCAATCTTGTTACCGGTGCTAACACGTTTATTGTATCTCATAGTCTGGCGATATCAGGTCAAATTAAGTACGTCTTATGGAATCAAATATACGTCCGTGACTTCTCGGGTAATAAGGCCACCGCTCCGCGAATATTTCCGTTGGAGGTTAGACGACTTCCTAAATTTATCAATACCACGCTTGAAAAATACCCTGTATTAGTGCCTATTCACGACATTAATTGGACTTTTCATAACATAACAAGGGTACTGTTTCAGATACTTTTATCTGTACTTAAAACTATTACAGTTATGAACAGACCGAATATCATAATCGCAGACGATCATCCGGCATCGCGGCTCGGAATCAAGTTTCATGTGAAGAATTTTCAACTTGCTGAAAATATTTTTGAGGCCGACAATGGCCAGGCAGTTCTCAATCTTTTGGCCGCAAACCCTATTCACATCGTGCTCATGGATATGAAAATGCCTGACATGGATGGATTGGAAGCCACAGCTGCTATTAAAAGACTTTATCCACTGGCGAAGGTCTACATCATCAGTTTATATGACGAAGAAGCGCTGATATTCAATCTCATCAGGATGGGGATTTCGGGTTACGTTTTAAAAGACGATACGAGTATTGAAGAAGGGATTACAAAATGTTGCCGCGGTGATATTTACTTCAGCAAAAAAATTGAATCGGTTTATGCAAAGTCACTGCAAAAAGACGCACAAAGCAAACCGATCAAGCTTACACCTCGCGAAGAAAAATTGTTGCCGCTTATCGCACGTGGAAAAAATAGTCATGAGATCGCAGAGGAGCTCGCGCTCAGCAAATTCACGGTCGAATCATACAGGAAGGAATTACTGGCGAAATTCAACATGAGCAACAGCACCGCGCTGGTTGATTTTGCCCATCGCACCGGCCTTCTTTAAAACTTAATAATTATGCTCGTTGGGCCTTTCTGCTTAAAACCCAGGAGGGCTTTTTACTTTTGTGAGGGCTCTTTCTCAACGCGAACGCCCACCGCAAGAATTCCCTCAAGTGTGTCTCTCCGCATGTATTGCTGAAGTGTCATCCTGTATTTTCCCGAGCGGTTGAATTTGTAATTATTCAACAATGGAATGCGATGGTCATAAATATCACCCAGACCGCTTGATCCTTCGGGCTTTCCGGTCTTTGCATCGAACAAGTATGCCGCAGCGAGCTTCGAGGCAAGCTCATTGCCGATAGAATCCTTCAACGAATATTTGACAAAAAATCTCGAGAACGGAAATGCCACGGAATTTCGCAGATTGCAATACAAGTCATATTGAGCAGCACTGTCTGTGATAGCAAATTCAAATTCCTGGACGTCATTGACCAGCCAGATTCGATCTTTGAAATCGTGATTAACTTCAAACAGGCGCGAATCATCACAAGCTGAAAAAATTACAGCGAATAAAATCACATAAACAGCCGATCTCATTCTTGAGGACGTGGTTTGTTAGGGTTTTGACGCGGGGGCTGATTTCCGCGGTTCTGATTCTGATTTTGGCCTGAATTGCCACGGTTTGGATTGTTTCCCTCTCCGCGATTCTGCTGTGGATTTCCGCCACTGCCGCGATTTTGATTTTGCTGACGCGACTGTTGGCCTTGTTGCTGAGGCTGTGACTGCCCCTGGGCGCGCTGTTCTCCGCCCTGACCTTTTTTCTTTTTCTTCTTTTTCTTCGACTTGTTCTTATACTTCTGGTCCATCTGCTGCAAGTCACTATTCAATGCAGCGATAGGTGCCTTCTCTTCGATTACATCTTTGTCCAGATTTGCAGGTTTTTTGCCCTCTCGATTCATCCGCAGAATCTCGTTGACGCGAGAAACATTGAGGGGATACCATGTGTTTTCTTCGCTGAAACCGAACCACATGATCTTTCTGAAAATGTCAGTTTTCTGAAGAGTGGCGTCTCCCTTTTCAGTCAGCAGGGGCCCTTCGATCTTTGGAATATCTTCGAGTGCATCGATATAAGTCTCGAGCTCGTAGTTGAGACAACATTTCAACCTGCCGCACTGACCGGACAATTTGCTCGGGTTCAATGACAGGTTCTGGTACCGTGCAGCACTGGTAGCAACATTTTTGAAATCACTGAGCCATGTCGCACAGCAGAGTTCTCTACCGCATACACCGATGCCTCCAAGACGTCCTGCCTCCTGGCGTAAACTGATCTGCCGCATCTCCACGCGGATCTTAAACTCACCAGCCAGGATCTTGATGAGTTCGCGAAAATCAACACGATCGTCTGCTGAGTAAAAAAAGGTTGCTTTGGTATTGTCGGCCTGATATTCGATGTCCGACAGTTTCATATCAAGCTTGAGATCGCGAACAATCTCCCTTGTGCGATACAGAGTTGGCAGTTCACGTTTCTTTACTTCCTCGAATTTGTCGAGATCTTTTTGCTGCGCGAGGCGATAGATCTTGCGGATTTCGCTATCCAATGGAATCTTTTTCTTCTGCATCTGCAGGCGAACAAGCTCACCCTGCATTGACACATAACCTATATGATGACCATTTGGAACCTCAACAATCACCGCATCTCCAGTGGTGAGGTTTAGCCTGTCGGTATTTCTGTAGAAATCCTTTCGCCCGTTCTTAAAGCGAACTTCAACAATATTGAATCGGTCTTCGGTAGGCATTTCCATATTGGACAGCCAATCGAATACGTTCATCTTATTGCATCCACCGGTGCCACAAGCGCCATTGTTGTTGCAACCTGCAACATTTCCGCCTTTGCCCGATCCGCATGCGCATGCCATTTCTAAATTCCTTTATAGTTCAACAGATCCAGGCCGATATCTTTTCGGAAGTAAAGTCCATCCCAATCGATCTTTTCAGCCTGTGTATAAGCGGCAGCTCGTGCTTCTTGCAACGATTTGCCTTTTCCGGTAACCGCCAAAACACGCCCGCCATCAGTAACAATACCATTGGCATTGCTTTTAGTTCCTGCATGGAAAACCAAAGTGGGTTGTGATTCATTAAGTCCGCGAATGGTCTTTCCTTTTTCAAATTCGCCAGGATAGCCACCACTCACCAACGCTATGGTTACAGCGTAATTTTCGTCCGTTTCAAGTTTGTAATGTCTCAATTCTCCTTTCGCTGTCGCTACAAGCATATCGACAAAATCGGACTTGATCCTCGGCATCACTGCCTGCGTTTCCGGATCGCCCATTCGTGCGTTATATTCGATCACATAGGGATTGCCTCCCACATTCATCAAACCGACAAAGATGAACCCCTTGTAGTCTATGGCTTCGCGGTTGAGTCCTGCGATGGTTGGTTTTACCACGGTTTCTTCCACTTTCTGCATGAATGAAGGTGTCGCAAAAATGACCGGAGAAACGGCTCCCATTCCGCCTGTATTCGGACCGATATCGCCATCGCCAATGCGCTTGTAATCTTTGGCTTCAGGAAGGATAACGTAGTCTTTGCCATCAGTTAGCACAAACACAGAAAGTTCAATGCCGTTGAGAAATTCTTCGATCAAGACCTTTGAGCTTGCTTCTCCGAATTTTTTATTCACCAGCATATCTTTAATCACAGCCTTGGCCTCGGCCTGACTCAAGCTGATGATCACACCTTTTCCTGCGGCAAGTCCATCCGCTTTAAGTACTATGGGAGGTTTGCAAGTGGAGATGTATTCGAATGCGCCATCAACATCCTTAACGCTGAATGCTTTTGCTTTTGCAGTAGGGATACCGTTGCGCACCATAAACTGTTTTGAAAAATCTTTGCTGCCTTCAAGCTGGGCGCCTGTCTTCCCGGGGCCGACAATAAGAATGTCGTTCAACCAGGGATTGCTCTCAAAGTAGTCGCGGATGCCTTTTACAAGCGGAGCTTCAGGCCCAACGACCAAAAGGCTTATGTCTTTATCTTTGCAAAATTGGCCTAACGTATGAAAATCTTCAGCAGCAATATTGACATTCTCGGCTACCAGACCCGTACCGGCATTTCCTGGAGCGACATAGAGCTTCTCACACTTGGGGCTTTGGCGAATTTTCCAAGCCATAGCGTGCTCTCTGCCTCCATTGCCGATAATGAGAATATTCATGCAGTCTACCCGGGTTAAAATGCCAAAGATAACCGCGATTTTGGTATGATAAAATAGCAAGAAGCTATGGCTTTTGGCGAGGGAAATGGCAGGAAAAGCAGATTCAAGCGGTGCGTGCCACACTGTTATAATTGCCGCCCTTTTTATTTGCCGCCCTGAAGGGCTAGTACAGAAAGGGGAAACAAGGGCTTTAGCCCAAATAGAAAAAGCCGGCTTAAAGACCGGCTTTCCATTTAAGTTTATTTCAATTTCCTAGTTCGCGTATTCCGACATGAACTTGATCCTCATCAAGCGGATCTCTTCTTCGGAATAATCAGCGATCGAGTCATCGTTCAATGCTTCCTGCAGGCTGTCAGTGTCCGCGTTCATGAAGTAGTCGTGGATGTCATCTTGCTTATGCGGATCGAGGACCTGATCGATGTAGTAATTCAAATTCAATTTCGTTCCGCTATAACAGATGTTTTCAATTTCTGTGAGCAGGTCTTCGAACGAAAGCCTGGTGGTCTCAGCGATTTCCTCCAGGTCAACTTTACGATCGATCTGATTGATGATGGCGATCTTGGTTTTCGATTTATTCACCGAAGATTTCACCACAACCTCGCTGGCAGTTTCGATGTCGTTCTCGTCTACATATTGCTGAATGACTTCGATAAATTCTTTTCCAAACTTATTCACCTTACCCATACCCACGCCATTGACTTGCGCGAGCTCGTCTTTGGTGGTTGGATATGTTGTAGCCATTTCTTCGAGTGATGGATCCTGGAAGATCACATACGGAGGAAGATCTTTCTCCTTCGCAATTTTCTTCCGGAGATTTTTCAACAACTCGAACAGCTTCACGTCATACGATTTCGCAGTAGGAGTTCTTTCTGCCGACTCCTCTTCTTCATCAAGCTCGGTGGTGAAGTCGTGATCGCGCGCCAGTTCTACCGACTCCGGATGTTTAAGGAAAGCTTCACCGCGAGAAGTCAGCTTGAGCGCACCAATGTTGTCAATATCCTTTTCAAGAAGCTGGAAGATCAGGGTTTGGCGAATAACCGACTTCCAGAAATCATGATCTTCTTCGCTGCCCTTGCCGTAAACATCCAGGTCGAAGTGTCCGTAACTTTTAACGTATTCATCTTCGACTCCACGGATCACATTGACCAGGTGATTCAAAGTGAAGCGTTGATTGGTTTGCTTCACTGTCTTCAGCACGATCTGTACGTAGTCGGAGCCCTCAAAGCGTTCTCGCGGATGAACACAGTTGTCGCACATGCCGCAATTCTCCTCTGTAAACTCTTCACCGAAATAATGAAGCAGTTGTCTTCTTCGACACACCGGAGACTCCGCATAGTATTCCATCTCTTGCAAAAGGATGCGCGCATTCTCCCGTTCCTGTACAGGTTTATCCTTATTGAATTTCTCGAGCTTGCTCAGGTCATTGTGGCTGTAGAACATGAGGCAGTGACCTTCGAGGCCATCGCGACCTCCGCGACCGGTTTCCTGGTAGTAACCTTCAAGCGATTTCGGAACATCATAGTGTACAACAAAGCGAACATCGGGCTTATCGATACCCATACCGAACGCGATCGTAGCAACGATGATATCTGTTTCTTCATTCAAGAAGTCATCCTGATTCTTCATGCGGACATCAGGGTCGAGGCCAGCATGATAGGGCGCAGCCTTGAAACCATTGACGTTGAGAAGCTGGGCAATCTCTTCCACTTTTTTGCGACTGAGGCAGTAGATGATTCCCGACTTTCCGCGGTTGTCTTTGAGGAATTTGATGAGCTGTTTCTTTGTCTCTTTCTTCGGGCGAACTTCATAGTAGAGGTTCTTCCGGTTGAATGATGACATGAAGACATCTGCGTCTTCCATCTGCAAATTCTTCTGAATATCGATCTGAACTTTGGGTGTTGCCGTTGCAGTCAGCGCTATTACCGGCATGTCGCCAAGGTTCTGGATCATCGATTTGATCCTGCGATATTCCGGGCGGAAGTCGTGGCCCCATTCTGAAATGCAGTGTGCTTCATCGATCGCAACAAAAGACACATTCACTTTTTTCAGGAACTCGATCGTCTCCTCTTTGTTCAGCGATTCGGGGGCAACGTAAAGTAACTTCACATCGCCACTCATGCAATCTTTCTTCAAGCGCGTGATTTCGCCTTTGCTCAGCGTGGAGTTGAGGAATCGTGCGTTAACTCCGTACGCATTCATTTGATCGACCTGGTTCTTCATGAGCGCGATCAGCGGAGAGATCACGATCGCGAGACCATCGTTGATCATCGCAGGCAATTGATAGCACAGGGATTTTCCTGCGCCCGTAGGCATGATGACAAACGTATTTCTACCATCCAGCAGATTCTTGATAATTCTTTCCTGATTACCGCGAAACTGACTGTATCCGAAAATTTCTTTCAGTCTTTCTTTTAATACATCTTTCTCTTCGACCAACATCTTTTCGTCTTGATAAAATCCTAAAATTGTATCTTTGTCCATTCGAACAAAGCTAATTTTGTAAGGGAATTGAATTTAGTAAAAAATATCAAAAAAATTGCACAGGATGTTTTAATAAATGAATCCCGGGCAATAGAGAATTTAACGAAATTAATTGATGATGATTTCGAATCCTGCGTTCAGGAAATTTATTCTGCGAAAGGCCGTGTTGTCATAACAGGCATTGGCAAAAGTGCGATCATCGCCAATAAAATTGTGGCTACGTTAAACTCCACTGGAACACCTTCTCTCTTCATGCACGCTGCGGATGCCATTCACGGAGATCTTGGCATGATTCAGAGAGAAGACATCGTAATTTGCATTTCCAAAAGCGGAAACACTCCGGAGATCAAGGTTCTGGTTCCTCTTCTCAAACGCAGAGGATCCAAGCTTGTTGCCCTTGTGAGCAACACAAATTCATATTTAGCAGAGCAGGCAGATTTTGTGTTGAATGCAACGATTGCGGAAGAAGCATGCCCCAATAACCTCGCTCCAACAACGAGCACCACTGCGCACCTTGCCATGGGTGACGCCTTGGCAGTTTGTCTGCTCGAGCTCCGGAATTTTTCAAGCACTGACTTCGCAGAATTTCATCCAGGCGGATCATTGGGCAAACAACTTTATCTGAAAGTGTCCGACATTTTTAGCCAGCATGAGATCCCGATGGTCGGGCCTGACACATCCATTAAAAACGTAATACTTGAAATAAGTTCCAAGCGCCTTGGCTGCACTGCTGTGGTGGATGGGAATAAAAATTTACTGGGAATTATCACCGATGGCGATTTGCGCAGAATGCTTCAGGGCGACAGGCCCTGGGACAAGTTGAAAGCGGAAGAAGTAATGACACGCCACCCAAAAATTATCAAAAAAGATGAATTTGCCGTTAAAGCCTTACATGTAATGCAGGAGAAAAGCATTACTCAACTGGCTGTGGTCGATGACAGCGATCGACTAGCGGGGTTTATTCACTTACACGATCTACTGAAAGAGGGAATTGTGTAGAGTTTTTAATTTGTATTTAACTTAATTTTGTAAAAGCTGCTTTCCGCAGAATGTTTTACCTCTCTTTAAAGAATGAACAAAAATTTATTTGTTGTGTTGATGGCTGGCGGAGTCGGAGTTCGCTTCTGGCCTTACAGCAGAAACTCAAAGCCCAAGCAATTTCTTGACGTCCTCGGCACTGGAAGAACACTGCTGCAATCCACCCTCGACCGTTTTCTCCCACTCTGCCCGGTGGAAAATATTTTTGTCGTCACACATGAAGAGCACGCTGATCTGGTTCGACAGCAACTTCCGCAACTCAGCGATGATCAGATCCTGGCCGAGCCGATGCGTAAGAATACTGCACCGTGTATTGCGTACGCAAGCTTCAAGATCGCGCAAATCAATCCTGATGCCATCATCGTTGTGTCGCCAGCCGATCACCTGATCCTGAAAGAATCCGAATTCCAGGAAATCATTCAGAAAGCCTCCGACCAGGCAAAAGCGCAAGACAAACTCATTACCCTTGGCATCACGCCCACCAGGCCTGAAACGGGCTACGGCTACATTCAATATCACCAGGAAAAAAGTTTTGCGAAGAAGGTCAAGACGTTCACCGAAAAACCTGAGCTGACACTTGCGAAGAAGTTTTTAGAAAGCGGGGATTTTGTATGGAACTCTGGAATTTTTATCTGGGGCGTAAAAGCCATCCTGCAGGCATTTCATGAACACCTTCCTGAAATGGCCGAAGTTTTTGAAGAGATCAAAACGCGGCTGGGTACCCGCGAAGAAAAAGATTCGATACTCGCTGCCTATGCCCAATGCAAAAATATTTCCATCGATTATGCGATCATGGAAAAAGCCAAGAACGTATATGTGTGCCTCGGAAATTTCAGCTGGTCAGACCTGGGATCATGGGCTTCCATCCACGAGATCTCGAACAAAGACGGCAACAACAATGTGATCAATGCTAATGCCTTGACTTACGAGACACGCAATTGTATCATCAAAGGATCAGAAAACAAATTGATAGTTGCACAAGGCTTGAATGGCTATCTTATTGG
>CBHROW010000116.1:0-14735 GCA_966080355.1 uncultured Chryseosolibacter sp. | reverse complement strand
TCCTCCTGAAGCATACCGGAAGATAGAAATGCAAAATGCAGATGAGGCTCTTTTCACAAATGCTCTAAAAGGTCGTTAGCGTAAACCAAATTCGAAGATTTTTTTCGCTTCTAAAATTTCTTCGTACGCTACTGATCTAAAATCTCAAATTTTCAACGCTTGCTCTATATCGGCAATTATATCCTGAATATTTTCCAAACCCACGGCTATGCGGATGAGGCCTGGTGTGATCCCCACAGCCGCGCGCTCTGCATCGGTGAGTTTGGAATGTGTTGTTGATGCCGGGTGAATGGCGATGGTTCGGGTGTCGCCCAGGTTGGGTGTGTGCGAGATCATTTTCAGGGCGTTCAGTACCTTCCGGCCTTGCTCTAAACCACCTTTCACTTCAAAAGTGACCAATCCACCGCCCATCTTCATTTGCTTTTTTGCAAGGTGATGCTGCGGATGCGATGAGAGAAAAGGGTACTTTACTTTTGCCACTTGAGCATGGCCTTCCAGGTATTTTGCGAGTTCCAAAGCATTTTCACAATGACGTTGCATTCTCACCGAAAGTGTTTCAAGGCTCTTTGAAAGGATCCATGCGTTGAAAGGCGACATCGATGGCCCTGTATGCCTCGCAAAAAAACGGATCTCTTTGATCAATTCCTTTGTTCCGAGAACGGCCCCACCGATCACCCTGCCCTGTCCGTCAATGAATTTCGTGGCGGAATGTGTAACGAGGTGGGCTCCGAACTTTGCCGGGTTTTGAAGAAAAGGAGTTGCAAAGCAATTGTCGACATTGAGGATCAGGTTGTGTTTCTTCGCAAGCTTTCCGAGCCATTCAAGATCGATAATGTCGAGCGCGGGATTCGAAGGCGTTTCCACAAAGATCATCCGTGTGTTTGGTTGGATCTTGCTTTCCCACGTTTCAGGTTCGTTCACATCGGCATAAGTATGAGAGATCCCTACTTTCGGAAAAATGACGTTGAGTATCTGGTGTGTTGAGCCGAACACCGACCGGCATGCAAGCACATGGTCGCCCGATTTTAAGATCGCTGCCATGCTCGAATACATGGCTGCCATTCCCGAAGCTGTTGCGATACCATCTTCGGTGCCTTCCATAATACAAAGCTTCTCAATGAATTCATTTGTATTTGGGTTGGAATAGCGCGAGTAAATGTTGCCCGGTATTTCATCGGCAAACATGGCGCGTGCTTGTTCGGCATCATTGAAAACAAAACTCGAAGTCATGTAGATGGGCACAGAGTGTTCACGGAATTCGCTTCGCTCGTGCTGATGTCTGATTGCTTCGGTATCGAAATTCTTCTTGCTCATTTTCTATCGGATAATCTCAAACGAATAAGTAATGGTAGCTGTTTTTTCCAGGGTCTTGGCCACGGAGCAGTATTTATCAACTGACAATGATACCGCTTTGCCGGCTTTGTCTTCATCCAGGTTCCCGAATAACTTAAAGTGTGCATGAACCTTGACAAACAGCGAAGGCACGGCTCCCTCCTCACGCTCACCTGTAACAGTCACTTTAATGTCTCTCAGGTCTTGTTTTTGTTTCTTCAGGATGTTGACGATGTCAATTGAGCTGCACCCTCCCATCGCTGCCAGCAACATTTGCATCGGCCGCATTCCTTGGTTGGTTCCACCGATGTCAGGTGACGCATCGATGTGCACGCTATTTCCGTTCTCGTTAGACGCTTCGAAGTGAAAAGCGTCATTCAATCGATTGAGCTGTATGGTGATCATGGTTTTTCTCGTTGCGCGGCCAGATGAAACTGCCCGCTATCATTCCTCCTACGCTGACTAACGTGGCTGGCACCAAACTCGGCCAGCTCGTTTCATAAATTTCAAAGATAATCCACGTAAGCATACCAAGCACCATGGCAAGAAAAGCTCCTCCACTACTCGAACGACTCCAGTACAATCCGAACGTTAACGGGGCGAATAAAGAAACGAGGCTGAGAATTGAAGACTCGCCCACCAGTTCGTAGATGTTCGAGCGCATGCACGCCATCACGGTGGCCAAAACACTGAAGGTAAGCATGGAAATCCGGGTGATGACCAGCAGTTGCTTATCGTTGATCCGATGTTTCATCAGTGGTTTGACAAGGTTCTCCGAGATAATTGCTGCCGGGGCGAGGATCACCGAACTGGTTGTGCTCATAATAGCCGAGAGCAATGAACCGAAGAAAAGTATTTGCACGGGAAGGGTTGTATGCTCGAGCACCATGTGGGGCAACGCCAGCTGTGTGTCGCCTGCGGTTTTTTCGGGATATAGATACGCTGTGCAGATGCTGATAAACAGCGGCAACATGGCAATGCTCAAGTACATGATCGCGGCAACATAGCACGAACGCACAGCGGTCTTCGCAGATTCAGATGACATCGAACGCTGAAACACATCTTGCGATGGAATGGAACCCAGCCCAAGCACCGACCATGCCGCAATCCATGCCACAATTTCCTTAAACTCCAGCTGGGGCAGAAACTGAAATCTCTCCTTTGGGACTTGCGACATCACGTGCGTAAAGCCACCCGCCTTGGATCCCAGGATCACCGCCAGAACAACCAGACCAAGAATGATGATGATCGTTTGGATAAAGTCGGTGAGCGTGATCGCCCACATGCCTCCCACATAAGTATAGATCGTTACCACAACCGCGCTGATCACAACACCTTCCCAGGTCTCGATCCCGGTCACTGCATTCATGATCAAACCCATGGCTACAAGCTGCGCAGCGATGTAGCCAAGATAAGGCGGACCGAGAAAAATACTGGCTACCAGCTCGGTTCGTCTTCCGAATTTTACGCGGAAAAAATCACCAAGCGTGAGCAGGTTCATATTATAAAGTTTCCGTGTGAAAAAGGTTCCGAACAAAACAAGACACAATGCGGCTCCAAAGGGATCTTCGATAACATGATAGAGGCCGCCTTTTAAAAATTGAGAAGAAGCTCCGAAAACTGTCTCCGATCCAAACCAGGTTGCGAACATTGCAGTGGAACTCAGCATGAGTGGAAGACTTCTTCCGGCAAGCATGAAGTCATCGAGCGTCTTCACCCTGCGCGAAGCCCAAAACCCAATCAGAATCGTGAGCAGCAGATACGCGATGATGGAAAGTAAAAGCAACGGAAGCGGGTGAAGTTTCTGTTAAAGTACAGACTTCGCGTTATAGTTCAATACCTCTCTTATTTTTTATGCCTCAATTGGAATGTCCGAGTCACGTTGAAGCCCAGGTGAATGTCGCCAGCGCCAAAGTCGCCTTCGGTTTCGGTGACGAATGAGCGTTCGGTAAGTCCACGCGTATTTGTGACGATCAATTGGAACACGTGGCCACCGGTTTCAATGTCGATGCCGAAGCCGATTGCGTTATGGTACGGATTGCTATCGGGAACATCGAGGCGGTAGTAATACTCGCTGGTGAGCGCGACACTTTTCGTGAGTTTGATCCTGCCGCCAATTCCCAACGCGATCTGATCGTTCTTTTCAATGGTCTGGTCCACTGCGTTCTTATGCACGAACGTAGGCATGAGTTGCATCGAGAACCGTGTTGTGAATTTCCGGGCGATCAGGGCCTGTGCGACATAAGCGAGCCTGTCGACATTTTCAAAACCATCGACCACGTTTTCTTTTTTAGGGGAAGTTTTATAAGCCAGACCGCCAAGCGCTGTGATCGACACGGGAAAGGTTCGCGCTCCTTTACTTTGACGAGCAAGTTTCGCTTTTACGTAGCCGTCCATGGTCTTGTCTACAGAATTTCGACCGATACTTACGCTAACTTTATCGGAAATTCCGTAGTCGAGGCCGAGGCGAACATAAGCATCGTCAAGTCCGAACATTTCATACAAACCGTCATTGATCTGTCCGAACCGGTGTGCAAAAATAAATTCAAGTGTGCCTTTCGCTTTCGTTTCGATCGTGTGCCCATTCACCAACCTCGTGCCTTTGAATGTCTGAAACGCGTAATCGGTATCGCTTGTTTGACTTGACTCGAGCTCTTTCATGAGATCGTCCTGGGCACAGGCCACCCCAACCAACAACGTTAAAAAAAATGCAGGTATAGTTTTCTTCATAATGTCTTGTAACTAAAATCGATCTTCACTTCAACTTCCTCGGCAATATTCTGCCAGACTAATTTCGGGATTTTCACATTATAATCTTCGAGCTTCACCATGAACTTCGATTTCATTTTCACTTTGCCTTTGTCGAATTCCACCGTGCCGGGAATATCGATATCTTTGGTAATGCCATGAATGGTCAGCTTGCCCTTTGCGCTGACTTTCTGCTCACCAACTGCCGATGGATTAAACCCGACCAGTTTTCCCTGGAAAGTAGACTTTGGAAATTTTTCGGTTTCCATGTATTTCTCATTGAAGTGCTCGCGCATCAACGCTTTGTCAAAAATAAAGTCTTTGATCTTTACTATATAAACCAACTCTCCCGAAGTGGCGTTGAAGAGACTGCCAACCATCTTGTTCTCCGCTTTGATGTCCTCGATTGCAGCGTCAGAAAAAAAGCTGATCAAGCCCGCCTCTGTAACATACTTTTGCGCAGATGCGACAATCCCGCTCAGCACGAATATCAATGAGACAAGAAATCCCTTCATTTCTTTGACTGAGGTTTAAAATCGAAATCGACCGTCACGTCAACCTGCTCAGCGATATTCTGCCAGAGCAACTGTGGAATAGCAATATTGTAGTCGGCAAGCTTCACGGGGAATTTTGCATGAACGATCCAGTGGTCACCATTCCTGGCGATCGTACCTGGAATATCGACTTCTTTCGACACACCGTGAATGGACAACTTTCCCACGGCATGCACTTGTTGCTCTGCAGTGGATTTAGCATCAAACCCGGTGACCTTTCCCTGAAATGTCGACTTGGGATATTTGTCTGATTCCATGTACTTCTCGTTGAAGTGCTCCTGCATCAATGACTTGGCGAACTGAAATTCCGTTATCGGGATCGAGAATACAACGTCTGAAGTTTCGCTGTTAAAAAGACCAGATGCTTTCGCGTTATCTGCTTTGATGTCTTCGATGGTTGCATGGGAATAGAACTCGACATGCGATTTCTCTATTCCATACTTTTGCGCCTGCAAAGCTGAAGTGCAGATGCTTGTCAATAAGAAAGCAATTAGCATTCTCATATCAATTGTCTTTAGCGCCAGCGTCTACCCAACATGCGATCGTGTTGATCTGTTCTTGAGAAAGTGGTCCGGCAGTACTTTCGGGCCTCGGCATGATCCTGTGCACAACAAAATTTTTGACATCTCCATGCAAAGCCTTCTCCTGAAAAATTGAAAAATTCCGCCAATCACGGTCGGCACCCAAACTTCCATTGTGACAGTCGGGAATCGCGCATTTGGTCTGAATGATCGGATCCACATCCAGTTGATAGCTAACCTCGGTATCCGGACACGTGTAGGATGGGAAATTGTGATCGACACAAGACTGGTGAGTTACAAGGACCAATAAAGTGAACGCGAGAAAAATGGATGGCAATCGCAGTCTGTTCATTCTTAAAAGATATAAAAAAATGTTCTCTCGTTACAAAGATGCAGATCCGGTAAACCTAGAATTCGAGAGGATCGTCACGGATTTTGTGACAAGCGCGATATCAAACCAACGGGATGCTTCTGATTGAACAGCAAGGAAGGGGACAAAATGAAAATCCCTCGCAGTCCTTGACCACGAGGGAAAGTCATTGTCTATAGTTGGCTTTAATCTTGAATCAAAGATAATGTAACCCGGTGCTGATCGCCATGCCTGTATCGACTACCTGAAAAATCCGGGGGTTAAATTGCGTCAATCGGCCGTTAAATTGACGTGCTCAACTTCTCAATCCTTTTATAAAAAGAAAATCCCCCAGAGTACGCGACAGAGGGGGAATTTCTTGTCTATAGTTGGCTTTAATCTGTCTCAAACATAAATGTAAAACCCGAACAAAGCAACCAGTCAGGCATTCCGGGTTACTATTTTTTTAAGAATGTTGAATCTTTTTTCAGGGAGTCGCTCTCCAGGTAGCGATCCTTTAGTCGCTCTTTAAGCTGCGACTTCGATCCGGGAAATGTTGTGCGGGAGCCAATGTCGTAACTCGCATAAGAAAGCAGCATCACGAACACTACTGCAAATACCAAAAAGATCTTTTTAGAACGAGTCATCAAATGAATTCCAGGATCTTGTCGGCCAGTTTTACGTTGTCAGAAAGAAGCTCGTAGAACTGGTCCTTGTTCAGTTTCAGAATGGTGACATCGGACCTGGCAATCAGCAGGTTGGTATTAACGAAGTTTGGCAGCGGCATCATCTCGCCAATGAATTGTCCTTGTGAGAATTTTGAAATGAATTGCCCACGCTGGTAGAAGTCGATCGTGCCTGTGACAAGGATATAAAAATTGTTATTCGATTTTTCATCGAGCATCAGTGTTTCATCCGGTTTAAGATGCAACTCTGAGCTGATGTCGGCCAGGTAAGACAGCGTCAGCCCGGAGATATTCTCGAAGATGCTGATCTTCTGGAAGAAGAGGACCTTTTCAAAGATCATCATTTTTTGTGAGTGAATGACGAGATGATCGAGCTCGCGCTTCATTTGCTCACCCAGGCGTTTTGAATTTGTATGGTATTCTGCGGAATTGATCTGGTAGAGAGCCCAGGCGGAAACTTCACGTATCAAATTATCAGGATTGAACAGCTGTGCGATCAGGTCAAGCTTGAAATCCGCTATACGCTGCATGCCGATGTGAAATATCACGCAACCCTTAGTCCATCGGTTCGACTGGGTGAAATCGCGATTGATGATGAACTTCAGCACAAGTTTGGAATCGAGTTTTACGCGTGGATAAAAATCTTCCAAACGATTGATGCGCTCTGTATCGGTCAGATCATCCAGCACCGGAATTACGCGTTGTTTGAGCTGGTCGGTGAGAAACACATCAAGCAACTCGATCGCAAAAGTGATGCCGTCTGCAGTTCCGCTATCGATATTCTCCTTCACAAGCTGAATGGACCTGGTGTCATAAAGCATCGCCAACAGCATATAAATATGCTCGATATCGTTCTGGATCTCCGATCGGATCGCAGTTTTGATCTGCTCATGAAATCCAACGTCACCTATTTCCTGGATTGCGCTGAGGTTCCAACGGATATCTGCAATATCGGCCTCGATAGCATACTTAATGCGTGTGATCTGCGAAACACCGGCTTTGAAGCCCGCCTCTCCGAGCGACAAAAGTACTTGTGATACAACGACCTTGTTCGGATAGTCGATCTTGTTCCAAAGTTGATCCCGCGCCTTCTGTCCTCCGATCCTACCCATGGCCTGCACGATCTTCAACATCACCTGGGTATTCTGACCGCTTCGATAAAATGCAGCATCCAGTGAAGGCAATGTATCATGTCCGATCAGCACCACCGCATTCATTGCCTGATTGCTAAAGGCAGAAGAACCAAGGCTTTCAATGAGGGCATTGATAACCTCCGTGTTGTACCGCTTGATCGAAGTTTTGATCGCAGTGTTGCGTACTTTCGGCTCTACGTCTCCCAACAATTCCATCAGGTACGAGACACCTTCTTCTTTCGAAGTGTGCAGCAAAAGTTCCGCGGCATAATGGCGATCGTTCGGGTTTACAGACCGCGTCAATTTTTGAATTCTTGTCTTGGTGATATCGCCCCCATTCTCGAGAATGAGCTGAAGGTCACCCTTGCTGAGAATATTCTTAGCGCCCCCTTCCACTTTATTCTTATCGAAGCGGATCACATACTGGTCGGATACCGAAAGTCCTTTCAATTCATTCATTCGTTCCTGCGCGTAAAAACGCGTGGCTTCGTCTTCATTCTTCATCAGCTGATTCACCCATATCCCCAGGCTGGCTGCATTGATCTTCTCAAGCAATTTGAAGGAAAATACTGCCCGGCCGGAATACGGTGCCGATAACATCTGCTCGAGCCTGTTGGATATCTGCCTGAAGCCTTTTTCGAGTTTCTCTTGCTTTACATCGGTTGATTCCTCGAGTTTCTCGCGGATCTTTGAGCGATACCCCTGGTAGATCTTGTTGACGACTACGAAGTAAAGCACCACGAGGATAAGTACCAGTGCTGAAATGTGAATGACCTTGAAAAACGGAATGAACGCAAATGCGAAGATGAGCACACCCGCAATAAAGCGTGCACCTTCGTTCATCAGACCCTCCACCTTCGATTGGATACTGAACCTGACACGACTGTCCATCGGAATGAAGAATAGCTTAAACACCGGATTTTCAAGCGAATCGCGCAACGTCCAATTGAACAAACGGCTCAACGCAATAAAAAGGAAAAAGTAGAGAAATCCGGTTGTCGATATCTCTTTCTCGAAACCGAAGACCGATCCCATCACCACGGAGCCGAGCGCAAAAATACCCACTACCATAGGAAGAATGAACAGTGAAATGCGCAAGCCATAATTCGAAATGATGCGGTGGTTGATGAAGGTCTGCATGATCAGGCTCAACCCGTAGACTGCACCCGTAAAGAACGAATTGAAGTTCGTGAGCTCGCGCTCGTCCGGGTATTGTTCGCGAACAAGTTCCTGGAAGGCGAACTGGCTAAACATCAGCGTGACCATCGAAATAAGCAGGAACAAACCGAGCGACAAGATGAACTTATCACCAAGCAGCTTGACAAGCTTCGTTTCGCGCCTCACTGCCGAACCGAATTCGCGAGGATCGTTTTTCGACAACGTAAAAGTTGAGGAGATCATGATCAGCAACATCGAAACGATCAAAATACTCAGGCAGCAAAGGATCAGGTAATTCGAGGTATCTTCTACAATCTTGGATGAGAATGGAATGATAATAATTGTGGCGAGGATGGCCGCAATGAGCTGCCCCGTATCGATCCATCCGATAATACGCTTGGATTGTCTGAAATTAAAGAGTCGTCCGAATATACCCCAAAAGCTCAACAGAAGAATGGCCGTGATCGGTCCGCTCATGCAGTACATCGCGAAGATGTAGATGTTGTGATAGGCCTTGTCTCCAAAATGCAAAAGCAGATAGGCACTCACCGTGAAAGCGAGGATCAGTAAAACACTTGCAAGTGCCAGCGTGGTGAACTTGATCCAGTTTTGAAAGAACGAAAAAAGGCCAGTTGCTAAAATACCGAGTACACCGGCAATAAGAAAGGCCTTGTTCAACTGATCCCCGAGTCGATTCAGAAAAAGGGAGTCGGCAGTCACTTGATAGGTGGCGATGAAAACGCCCATGAAAAATCCTGTCGCGAGCATCAGCGTGATCTGCTTTTGCTCTTGAGATCTCAACGACAAACCTCCTGCGATTGCTTCTGCCATAGCGAATCTCCAAATATAGTTAAAAATAAATGCAAGTTGACGGTGTTCAGTTCACAGTTCACCGCCTGTGTTGCATTGGCAATACCCTTGAGTCACGCTAGATGGCTGTGATCCGTGAACCGATTACTGTGAACCATCTTAGTAGAAATTTTTGCGCTCACGATAAAAAAAGAAGCCCCTTTACCATGTCGGAAAAGAGGCTCCATCGGGTCGATCCAATTTATTTCGTAGCCGTGCTATCAGACTTTGATTTCGTCTTCTCTGTTTGATAAGAATCGTTCAGGCCTTTGATCACATCCTGTGTAATATCTATTGCACTTCCACCGTAAAGTACATCGCTGGTAGGATCATACTTCAATACAACCTGCAGTCCTCTGTCCGCGCTGTAAGTCTTGAGGAATGTAGTGATGCGATCGTAGAGCTGGCGGCTGAGATCGGCTTGCTCCTGCCCGAGTTGCTGTGAAAGGGATTGCTCATAGAGTTGAAGATTCTGTTGCTTTTTCTGAAGGTCCTCTTCGGTTGCACGCACCTGGCCGAGGGTCATGCTATTCACATTGCGTTGGTATGCGGCAAATTCACGCTGAAGGCCTTCGGCACGCGTACGAAAATCCTGGTTCAGTTTTTCTCTCTTGGCATCGAACTTCGCGGTGTTGACTTTGAGGTACTCGTAATATTTCAATACCGTGTCGGCATTGATGAAGGCGATCTTGAGCTCGCTGATCAGGGCCGGATCGTTAGTCGATCCTGAAGTTGATGATGCAGGTTTGTTTTTAGAAAAATACAGGTAGTAAAGAACACCAACTGCAACAAGCAGTACGATGTTAAGGATCAGCGACAAATTCTTCATGAGGTTTAGTAAAATTAGGCCGCAAATATGCCGAGGATTTGCTGAGAATTCAAGGGCCAGAGTTGAAAAAGCAGAGAGACTTAACCAAATGGGTGATTGTAACCAGGCGTGGCTGCCAGTTGCTGGTCGCTCACTGAGTCTAAATCGGTTCGGCCAAGGTGCTGAACCTGTGCCCTCAGATACTATTGAATAACATCTTGTGTCTGAAACGAGTACAATGTATCGTCTAGCGCCAGTGCGTCTTCGTTGAAATCGCGAATGAAGCCCTGAATATCTTTGGCGGTAATCTTTTCGCGGTGCAAACCGATATCAAGCGCCACACCGAAGTCGGTATGTTCATCCATATCAACATGCTCCTTCACTTTTACAGCCTCATCTTCTTCAAGTTCCATGATCACCTCAGCAATGTATAGGCCGATCTCCTCTTCAAGCGGATCAAGGGCTGCAAGATTTCCGTTCTCATCTTCTTCGTATTCAATTTTTTTGTACTCGGGAAAATGTTTGGCAGCACGGTGTTCGGCAATTTCAAACAACTCGCTCTCATGCTGAAGTCGCAGCGTGTACATCACTGCATCATAGACCACATCTTTACCCTGGAATTTACCGATAAAATAGAAGTGCACATATTCATCCGAGTTCTCATCCGATTCATCGAGTATGAAACTTTGTTGTGCAGACTCAATGCGTGAGGCATATTGACGAATTACCTCGGGATCAAAACCCTTATTGAGTGTCATAGGCAAAGACATTTAGGCGAACAAATAATTTACTACAAAATCATGAAATTTTCACGCAGTTCCACAAAAAATTCACGATCTAAGAATCGGTATCGAACAAAAAAAGTGTGCCAGTGGTCTGGCTACTTGAACCATTCTGCATACATGGGATAATTCCGAGCCGTCCGGGCAATAACAGACTTCATTTCCTCACTGATATCTTTCACCTTCGTGGCTGGAACTCCTGCATATACACTGCCCGGTTCAACCTGGGTACCGGGAAGTACAACCGCCCCGGCTGCAATCACCGAATTTTCTCCAATCACGGCATCGTCCATAATGATCGCGCCCATGCCGATCAGCACGTTATCATGCACCGTGCAGCCATGAACAACCGCGTTGTGCGCAATCGATACGTTGCTGCCGATTGTGGTCTTTGCACGTTGATAGGTACAATGGATGATCACCCCATCCTGAATGTTCGTGTTGTTGCCGATGGTGATTGAATGCACGTCCCCGCGAACAACCGCGTTGAACCAAACGGTGCAATTGTCGCCCATGATCACTTCTCCCACCACCGTTGCATTATCAGCCAGAAAGCAGTTATTACCGAACTTCGGCTCATATCCACGGACGTTCTTTATCAAAGCCATAAATGCTGTTTTGGCGCAATATCAACATTTCAACAAAAATTGTTAATCATGACAAGATGTCATTATTAAAAAACTAAAAGTTGTATTTTTGCGTCCTTAATGAGTGAAATGAAGAATTTGATTGATGATATCAGCATCATTGACAAGGAGGAGACACAGGAGGCGTGCGAAACCTTCAAGGTGTCCAAAGATCAAAACACTGGAAAATCAAGGAAGCTTTATATCGAAAGTTACGGTTGCCAGATGAATTTTTCCGATAGCGAGATCGTAGCATCTATCCTTGAAAAAGAAGGCTTCGATACTACATCCCAGATCGACCAGGCAGACGTTGTATTCTTGAATACCTGCTCGATCCGCGAGAAGGCCGAGCAAACCGTTCGCAATCGGCTCAACCAGATCAACACGTTCAAAAAGCAGAAACCTGAGATGCTTATCGGGGTGCTCGGTTGCATGGCTGAACGTCTGAAATCCAAATTGCTTGAAGAAGAAAAGATAGTAGACCTGGTTGCTGGTCCGGACGCTTACAGAGATTTACCCAAGTTAATTTTACAGGTTGACGATGGCGAAAAGGCCGTTAACACCTTCCTTTCCCGTGACGAGACTTATGCAGATATCAGCCCGGTTCGATTGAATTCCAACGGTGTAACTGCCTTTATTTCGATCATGCGTGGATGCGACAACATGTGCTCTTTCTGCGTGGTGCCATTTACGCGCGGAAGAGAGAGAAGCCGTGATCCGAAGTCAATCGTGGCGGAGGCGCACGATCTTTTTAAGCGCGGCTATCGCGAAGTGACGCTCCTTGGCCAAAACGTTGACTCTTACAAATGGAGCGAAGCGGAGAATAATAAGGCATGGATGGAGAAGAAAGGTATCACCGATGTTGTGTCCTTTGCCTATCTGTTGCGCATGGTGGCTGAAGTGAGCCCTGAGCTGCGGGTAAGATTCTCTACGTCACATCCAAAGGATATCACTGATGATGTTTTATACGCGATGGCTGCCCATGAGAATATTTGCAAGAATATTCACTTCCCGGTGCAAAGTGGAAACACACGCATACTGGAGATGATGAACCGCGGATATTCAAGAGAATGGTATCTCGGCAAAATTCGCAGGATACGCGAGGTATTGGGTGACGATTGCGGAATCTCTTCCGATATGATCACCGGATTTTGTTCTGAAACGGAAGACGAACATCGCGATACGATTTCGCTGATGGAAGAAGTTCAATACGACTTCGCTTACATGTTCTTTTACTCCGAACGCCCTGGCACGTTAGCGGAAAAAAAATACAAGGATGATGTGCCGGAGGATGTAAAGAAAAGGAGACTTGACGAGATCATTGCCAAACAGCGTGAACACTCTTTGCTGCGAAACAAGCGTGATGTCGGGAAAGTCCACAAAGTACTTATAGAAGGATTTTCAAAGCGCTCCGACCAATATCTCCAGGGAAGGAGTACTGCGAACAAGGTTATCGTTTTTCCGAAGGAGAATTTTCAAAAAGGTCAGTACGTGAACGTGCTGGTAGAAGACTGCACAGGCGGTACACTGGTTGGCAAAGCTGTTTAGGTTAACATGGCAATTACAGATTCAGAAATACAAAGTATCAAACAACGTTTTGGCATTATCGGGAATTCACAACTTCTCAATAACGCTGTGCGTGTGGCAATGCAAGTGGCACCCACCGACATGTCTGTGCTGATCACAGGCGAAAGCGGTAGCGGAAAAGAATCGTTTTCCAAGATCATTCACCATTTGAGTGCGCGCAAACATGGACAGTTCATTGCCATCAACTGCGGCTCGATCCCGGAAGGAACGATCGACTCCGAACTTTTTGGCCACGAGAAAGGCTCGTTTACCGGTGCTCACGAATCGCGTAAAGGATATTTTGAAGTGACCAATGGAGGTACAATTTTCCTGGATGAAATTGGCGAAATGCCGTTGGGAACGCAGGCACGTTTGCTTCGTGTGCTGGAGAATGGCGAATTCATTAAAGTGGGATCTTCGAAAGTTCAGAAAACCGATGTACGCGTAGTTGCGGCTACGAACGTCAACCTGATGAAGAACGTAGAGGACGGAAAATTTCGCGAAGACCTTTACTACCGTTTAAGCACCGTGCCGATCTTCGTCCCTCCTTTGCGTGAACGTGGCCGGGATGCAGAACTGCTGTTCAGAAAATTTGCAACCGACTTCGCTGAGAAATATAAGGTGAAACCCGTGTCTCTCGCAGACGATGCGAAGGAAGTTCTGTTGCAATATCGTTTCCCGGGAAATATCCGCCAGCTAAAAAACCTGGTCGAGCAAATCTCAGTGCTTTCAACAGACCAGAAGGAGATCAGCGCTGAAGTGTTACAACATTATATCCCGAAGGAGAATACACTTCCGGCATTGTACCGAAATTCAGCAACAGAAAAAGATGGCCTCTCGGAACGTGACATCCTCTACAAAGTCCTGTTCGATATGAAAAAGGATGTAACTGACTTGAAGAAGGTGGTGCTCGACCTGATGAACGGCCAGGGTGAAGCGGGGAAACTGGTGAAGGAGAATGCGCATTTGTTCAATGACCTGCATGACGTCAGCCCGGCCGGCAACGCCAAGGAACCCGTAGTGCTTAATATTCCTCAACAACCATCGGAAGAAACGCATATCGAAGATGTTCACGACATCAGCCATGTTGCAGAAGACGATTCGCTCTCGATCGAGAAAAAAGAAAAAGAGCTGATCATTCGCGCCCTTCAAAAGAATAACAACAGGCGAAAATATGCGGCACGGGATTTGGGCATTTCTGAGCGTACCCTCTACCGGAAGATCAAACAGTATGAGCTGGAGGAGTAATTGGTAATGAGATCTATTCAACTGACTTTGCGAAAATCCTTCCTGGCGATCGCCTTGCTCATGCTCAGCGCTTGTGGCATGTCTGTTCAGTATTCTATGACCGGATCTACCACGAATGCCGACACCATTACGATCGCAGATTTCTACAATAACGCAGACCTTGGCCCGGCCAACATGGGCCAGACATTCACGAACTCCATCAAAAACTACTTTGTACAAAATACCAGCTTGTCTGTGGTGAAACAGGAAGGGCAACTTATGCTCGAGGGTGAGATCACTAATTTTTCGCTCACGCCTATTGCACCTGTCGCCACTGCAAACGCGGCTGACATCCCGAGCGCCTCTGCAACACGTTTAACCATCACCGTAAAAGCA
>CBHROW010000115.1:0-14743 GCA_966080355.1 uncultured Chryseosolibacter sp. | reverse complement strand
GGTCAACAATATCCGATCATTAAAGCAGTAGCTTATGAACGCGATCCTGATGGCCGCGTGGTTGTCGACCCGTCCAGTGGCTATCCGATCAAAGCACAAAATCTGGGATCATTCGGTCAGGCGAACCCAAAGCACAATCTCAGCTTAACGACCACCCTTAAATTTAAGGGGTTGGCACTGAATGCCTTGGCAGAATATCGGGGCGGCTATGTTATTTATCACGGAATTGCCAGCACCATGTGGTTTACCGGTGTTGCCGAAGCTACAGGGGCTTATGGTCGCGAACGGTTTGTATTTCCAAATTCGTCCGTTGAAAATTCTGACGGTACGTACACGGAAAACACCACGATCGCTACGAAAGACGGTGGCCTTGGCGCATGGGACAGCAACCTGAGATCAGTCGGGGAAAATTTTGTCACCAGCGGTAATTTTTGGAAACTCCGGGAATTGTCATTGACCTACAGCATTCCGAAATCGTTATTGAGCAGCACAAAGTTTATTAAATCGGCATCACTTGGGCTGGTTGGACGGAACCTCTTCATGTGGTTGCCGAAAGAAAACAAATATTCCGATCCCGAGTTGGCAGTGAGTACAACTAACGCGGTCGGCTTAAACAATACGTTCAACACGCCTTCAACAAGAACGTATGGATTTAATATTTCCCTCACCTTCTAAAAAGATTGTATGAAAAATTTAATTCTATATGTCATTCTTATGTCGTGCGTCTTTGTAATTGGAGCGTGCAGCGATAGTTATTTAGACATCAATAATAATCCGAATCAAGCAGTTTCATCAACACCTGAACTTACGTTGACCAATGCCTTGAACGTGTCGGCATCTCGATTGAATCCGAATGAAATTGGCGCATTCTGGTCGGGACTTTGGTCTCCCTCCGGATCTGTTTCTGGATTTACAGCCGAAAAGACTTACGATATACAAACAACATTCAGAACCGGAGTCTGGTCTGATTCTTACAATAATTTACAGGATTACAAATACGTTGAAGCAACTGCGCTAGCGCAAGGAAAAAAATCGATAGCCGGCATGGCGCGTGTCATGAAGGCGATGGTTTATGAATTAGTGGTAGACGCATATGGCAATGCGCCATACTCTGACGCATTGAAAGGTACTGCCTCTATTCGCCCGGTTTTTGACGATGCTTCTGTAATTTATGATAGCTTGATCAATGATCTGAACATTGGAATCCAATACCTCAGCGAGCCGATCGATCTTCTCACCAACACCACAGCAGGAGGCGCAGATATCTATTTTGGTGGCAGCACTGCTAAATGGATCAAGTTTGCCAACACGATTAAGCTGAGGATACTGCTTCGCCAGGTAAATGTTGCCTCGAAACAGGCGTTCCTCTTAGCTGAGTTTGCAAAACTCCCTACTTCGCATACCGGGTTCATTGCCGAGGACGGAGATGTCCTTTCGAATCCGGGATATACAAAGTCTGCCGGTAAAATGAATCAGTGGTATGAAAACTACGGATACTCCTCTGCAGACGCCCGATCAGGCAGTCATGATTTTTATGTGTGGACAAAATATTTTCTCGATAAGTTGGCAACGTACAACGATACTCGTTTGCCTATGCTGGCGTACCCTGTGAGTGGCGCATATAAGGGCGTACCGTTTGGAGAGGGTAGCGACACGTACTTGTATTCGAAGGTTTCAGGATTCGGTCCGGCATTTCTTCCCACCGATGCATCGGCTCCAACGTCTGATTTGTATAAGCGACCCCAGCCCATCATGCTTGCTGCAGAAAGTTTGTTCCTCCAGGCCGAAGCCGTCCAGCGCGGTCTCTTGACAAGCGATCTGACTGCTCAGGCACACTATGAGCAAGGCATCATCGAATCATTCCGTTATCTGAATGCAAAGACCGCTTCACTTACAGCTGCGCAACAGGCTACCGCTTATTACAGTCAGGCAATAAACAATGTAGGATGGGCTGCAAGCACTTCAAAGCTCGAAGCAATCATCACACAAAAATGGATTGCACTTGCAGGGCATGGAGGCTTTGAAGCATGGACCGAATACAGACGAACAGGCTTCCCATCTGACATGCCATTGTCAACCCGGGCAATCGGAAATATTCCAGTCAGGTTGTTGTATCCGCTCTCTGAATACAGTAACAACTCTGAAAATACCAATGCTCAAGGCGAGATCAGCCAGTTTACGAGTAAGATCTTTTGGATGAATTAATAACCCAACAAAAATGAAATCAAGAGTATTTTTTTCAATAATGTGCTTTGGCCTTTTGGCTTCCTGCCTTGATGACAAAGGATACACAGACATTGTGAATGCAAAGCGAAGTGAAAATGGTGTCGTTGCTTTTTACGGAGCGGAGGCCGCTGGCATTACTACCTTCGGTGTACTCCCCAGCGCGTCTGTTCAGGAATTTGATGTTCACGTGACTTTCAGTTTTGAAGCCCCAGCATCGTCTGACATTGATGTGACGATTCAACCTGACCCGAGCCTGATCGCTGCGTATAACGATGATAATGATGCGTCATTCATAGCGTTATCTTCAAGTGATTTTATTTTACCTGCGAAAGCGACAGTCATGGCAGGGGAACGCGATGCGACTTTTACAATTCAAGTGAAGAATGGCGATAAACTTGATATTAAATCGAAATATATGTTGCCTCTGGTGGTGACAGATGCGCAGGGTTATACAATCGCCTCAAATTTGAATACGGCTTACGTAGCATTCACGGTTCAGAATCAGTATGACGGCAAGTATGCTTACGAAGGCTCGATCACTAGAAACACCGCAACGGGGCCTGATCTTACGTTAGGCGGAACCTTTACAAAAAATCCGGCTCGTGATCTGGCAACGCTTGGTCCCAACTCCGTGTCATTCGCTCCGCTTTGGGCCAATGGCAGCGGAATTGCAGGCATCGATGGAACGTTCATTACTGTAGATCCCGTGTCCAACCTGGTGACGATGGCCGCAACGGGAAACCCAGCATTAAAAAACACGCCAGGGAAGGAAAACAGATACGATCCGATCGCGAAAAAGTTTTATCTCTCATTTGACTGGGGTGCCGCGCCAAATACGCGACTCACTACAGTTGTATTGACTTACATAGGTCCGCGATAGTGTTCACGACAATAAAAAAAGGATCGCTTGTGGAAACAGGCGGTCCTTTTTTATGCTCCATTACTGCCGGTTTAAAGTTGACGTTGGCTCGTTCTTGTCAACAAGCTTCTGGTAGAGTTAGGCCAACATTCCTCTAGTCTACGATAAACGCGCTTTGTGTTGTGCTACTATCGAAAGCAAATTCGCGACTACGCGGACGGAAAGGAAATCAGGCTGCCACAGGTGCTAGAATTCGCTGCATGTTATTAGCGAATCAACAAAACGATTTTAAGACTGCCTGCGCCCGCGCGAATTTCCAGTCTAAAAATCCGGCCTTTTCGCCTTTTTCTTTAGTTTTGTAGATTAGAGCGAATGGCACAGAACACATATAAGTCGAACACTTTCAAAAAGTCCGAGAAAGAGAAGAAGGGAAAGTCGTCAAAATCAAAGTTCAGCTTCGAGTGGATCAAAGACCCGCGTTTCAAACTGGCAGGGGGATTCTTCCTGATGATTGCCGGTATCTACCTTTTTCTTGCTTTGTTTTCATATCTCTTCACCGGAAAGGCCGATGAAAGTGTAGTGCGGGCATTTACCGAATCGACATTGGTAGAATCAGGGAAAGAGACTGAAAACTGGCTTGGACTTTACGGTGCAATTGTTTCGCACTTTGTAGTATTCCGCTGGTTCGGGATCGCTGCATTCTTTATTCCGCCACTGCTCTTCGTTTGGGGGTTCAAAGTAGTGTTCAACCGCGAGCTGTTTCGCATTTTTCCATTCACGATCTTCTCCGTGTTTTCCGGACTGTGGCTCTGCCTCCTGCTCGGTTACATGACGTTGGTGAATGAAGGAACAAGCGAATGGACTTTCCTCGGTGGCGGATTGGGTTATCAGCTTGCCGTGCTCAGCGGCAGCATGTTCGGTTGGGGAACATTTCTTTTGTTGATCCTTAGTCTTTTTGTGTTCATCATTTTTTATTTCAACATCACATCGATCCCTGCATTCGCGCCAAAAGATCCGAAGCCTATGGGCATGGATGCGATCGTTGACGAATCAAAAGCGGGAGACGATCCACTTTTCTCGGCATACAACGATGAGAAAGACAACTGGCCTGAACAAACCAAGCCTGATGAAGCTGTGCCCGAGCCGGTGTTGTTGGTAAAACCGATTGAACCAGAGCCAGCTCCGATGAAGGAATTGAAACTCGAAATTGAAAAACCGGAACCTTCGAAGAAAACAATATCGGAACCTGAGTTCATTGTGGAAGAACCTATCGATACAGACAAGCTTGCAGAACAGCTGGTTGACGAGCAAGGTGTATACGATCCAACGTTGGACCTCAGCAATTACAAATTTCCTACGCTCGAGCTTTTGAATGAATACGATGTTGGCAAAGCAGGCGTGAGCCAGGACGAACTCAATCAGAATAAAGATAAGATCGTAGCCACCCTTGTTAATTTTAAGATCGGTATCCAGAGTATTAAAGCTACAATCGGGCCGACAGTAACGCTATATGAAATTGTTCCGGATGCCGGCATCAAGATATCCCGAATCAAAAATCTTGAAGACGATATTGCGCTGAGTTTGTCTGCACTCGGTATCCGTATTATCGCTCCGATCCCGGGAAAAGGAACGATCGGTATCGAAGTGCCGAACAAGAACCGCGAGATGGTAAGCATCCGTTCGATGTTCGGGAATCAGGCTTTCGCAAAAACCGACAAAGAGCTTCCGGTAGCTTTGGGAAAAACGATCTCCAACGAGGGCCTCATCATCGACTTGGCAAAAATGCCTCACCTGCTTGTGGCTGGAGCGACTGGCCAGGGAAAGTCGGTTGGACTTAATGTGATCCTTACTTCACTCATTTATAAAAGACATCCATCACAGCTTAAATTTGTTTTGGTCGATCCAAAGAAAGTGGAGATGTCGCTGTACAGTAAGCTTGAACGCCATTTTCTTGCGAAGCTGCCGAACAGCGAAGAGGCGATCATCACCGATACCCGAAAGGTTGTCCATACGCTCAACTCGCTCTGTATCGAAATGGAGAATCGCTATGAGATCCTGAAGGATGCGGGCGCGAGAAACCTAAAGGAGTACAACGCAAAGTTCATTGCGCGGAAACTCAATCCAAAAGAAGGCCATCGCTTTCTGCCATACATCGTGCTGGTGATCGATGAACTAGCCGATCTGATGATGACAGCCGGAAAGGAAGTTGAGACACCAATTGCACGTTTGGCGCAGCTTGCTCGTGCTATCGGTATCCACCTGGTGGTTGCTACGCAGCGTCCGTCCGTAAATGTTATTACGGGTGTGATCAAAGCAAACTTTCCGGCACGCTTGTCTTTCCGCGTAACATCAAAAGTCGACTCGCGTACTATTCTTGACACGGGCGGAGCTGATCAGCTCGTTGGACAAGGCGACATGCTGCTGTCTTCCGGCTCGGATATTATTCGTCTGCAATGTCCTTTTGTCGACACCCCAGAGATCGAACGCGTTTGTGACTATATTGGCTCTCAAAGAGGGTATGACTCTGCTTATCTTCTTCCGGAATACGAAGGCGATGATGAAGGGGGTGCGGCTGATGTCGATCTTTCCGATCGTGATGCGCTTTTCGAAGATGCGGCAAAGCTTATCGTTATGCATCAGCAGGGAAGCACTTCACTCATCCAGCGAAAGCTCAAACTTGGCTACAATCGCGCAGGTCGACTGATCGATCAGCTCGAAGCAGCAGGCATTGTCGGACCGTTTGAAGGCAGTAAAGCGCGTGAGGTTTTGATCAAAGACGAGCTAAGTTTGGAACAATTATTGAATAGTTTGCGCGAAAGACACGGTCAATCGTAATATTGCAGCCCAAGAATTTTAACAATCATGATGAAAAACTCGCTTCTGGCCATCCTTTTTGTGTTTACGGCAAAACTATGCTTCGCGCAATATGACGCGAAAGCGCTGGAAACGCTTGACGCGATGAGCAAAAAATATAAGAGCATTCCGGCATTTGAGGCCAACATTTCTTACACGCTTACCAACGATGTTGAAAAGATCAATGAAGAGTTTAAGGGCAAAATCACAGTAAAAGGTGACAAGTACCGACTGGTGCTGCCGGAACAGGAAGTGATCAATAATGGCACTACAATGTGGACTTACCTTCCTGAAGCCAAGGAGGTGAATATCGACAATTACGATCCGAACTCCGATGAGATCAACCCATCGAAGATCTATGACATTTACAAAAAGAATTTCAAATACATCTACCTGCAAGACAAAACAGAAGGCGGTGTTGTTTGTGAAGAGATCGATCTTGTTCCTGAGAAGAAGGACGCACAGTTCTTCAAGATCAAAATGTATATCAACAAGAAAGATAAAAGTATTCAAAGCTGGACCATGTTCGACCGCAGCGGTAATCGATACAAATATCAACTGACCAAATTCAACCCGAACGCGAATGTAGCAGATGCATTTTTTACGTTCGACCCGAGGAAGTATCCGGGGGTAGAGGTAGTTGACCTGAGATAGTTGGCTATGGCCGATGGCTATAGCTATGGCTTGTGAGAGTTAGATCTTATTGAGTGCCTCGAGTTTATCGTTTTTTTTCAACGCATATGAGCTTCGCACGCGGTGGCCATTGCCATAGCCAAAAGCTATAGCCTTTTTGCTACTTTTGCACGTTAAGCAGCACACACTGCCATAGCCAAAAGCCATAGCATTCATGACTTCCACCGAACTTTTCGATCAGATCAAAAAAAAAGCATCCTACCTCTGCATCGGGCTCGATACCGATCTTGAAAAAATTCCAGCTCATCTTCAAAAGGAGACAGATCCGATCTTTGAATTCAACAAGCAGATCATTGACGCCACGCATCAGTTCGCGGTAGCGTACAAACCGAACGTTGCGTTTTACGAGGCGCTCGGCCCCAAAGGGTGGGAAAGTTTGCAAAAAACCCTGGACTATATTCCTAAAGACATTTTCACAATTGCAGATGCGAAGCGCGGTGATATCGGCAACACTTCGGCCCTGTATGCACGTGCCTTTTTTCAGCAGATGGATTTCGATTCGATCACTGTGGCGCCATACATGGGTGAAGATTCGGTAAAGCCATTTCTTCAGTTCAAGGACAAGTGGGTGATCCTCCTCGCACACACATCCAATCCAGGAGCGCACGACTTTCAGCTCATCGAATCAAAAACGTCAGGAAAAAAATTATATGAAGAAGTGATCGTTCGCTCGAAGCAGTGGGGTTCTTCCGATCAGCTCATGTACGTTGTTGGTGCAACGCAAACCGATCGCATTCAATCGATCCGGGCATTGGCGCCCGAGTATTTTTTCCTTGTGCCAGGCATCGGTGCGCAAGGCGGTGACCTTGAGCTCGTCTCCAAATTCGGAATGAACAAGCAGTGCGGATTGCTCGTGAATTCTGCCCGTGCAATTATCTACGCTTCGGATAAGAAGGATTTTGCAACTGTGGCAGCAGCAGAGGCAAAGAAAGTGCAAGAAGAGATGAGTGGGTATTTACAGCGATTGGTTTAGGCGTCATCTGTTCCAAGATCACCTCACCCTCGTTATCTTCCGAAACGGAGAAGACTGTGCTTAAAATCTTTTGCGATTATGTTACGCAGTGGTTTCTGAAGAAACGTGGTTTCGAAATCTTCAGTCTAGTAAGAGAATTCTTCTATCGGAAATAAGTCACTAGAGTCCGCCTCCCTCTCCGCCAAGAGAGGGACCCGGAGGGGACTGAGGGTGACGTGAATACTTGTAGCTTGATGCCTTTTTTCCTATCTTATTTCCTCACCATTGATGCTTCACTTCAATTTTAGATTTATGAATGAAGCATTCTTGCACTACGTCTGGCAGTATCAGCATTTCGATCGCGCAGAACTCAAAACGACAACCGGAGAAGTTGTTTCTATCTTTAATCCGGGAATGAAAAACGCTGACGCTGGCCCTGATTTCTTCAATGCGAAAGTCAGGATTGGCGATTTTTTCTGGAGTGGCAACGTAGAGATCCACATTCAATCTTCGGAGTGGGTCAATCACCGTCATCATGCAGATCCGGCTTATGAAAATGTTATTCTCCACGTGGTGTGGCACGAAGACCAATCGATCTTGAGAAAAGACAAATCGAAACTTCCTACCGTGGAGCTCAAGGGAAGGATTGCCGATGAACTATTGTTGAATTATAAGAAGCTGATCAACCAGACTTCGCGGATTCCTTGCGCGGTATTTTTGCCTCGTGTGCCCGACATCAAAAAAATTCTGATGGTCGAACGCGCGCTTGCTGAGCGTGTTGAAAGGAAAGCAACCGGAATGCTGGATCTTTTCAAACACAACAACCTTGACTGGGAGCAAACCACCTTCCAGCTACTTTGCCGCAATTTTGGCTTTAAAGTAAATAGCAATGCATTTGAGCGACTGGCCGAGATCCTTCCTTATAAAATCTTGCTTAAGCACACCGATCAACTTTTGCAGGTGGAAGCCCTGATGTTTGGCCAGGCGGGATTTCTCGATAACTCATCCACCAATGAATATTTTCAAAAATTGAAACGCGAATACCTGGTGTTGTCACGGAAATACGGATTCGGAGACCGCACGCTGAGTCGGTCGCAGTGGCGTTTTCTGAGATTGCGACCCGCTAATTTTCCCACATTGCGCATCGCTCAGCTTGTTGCATTGATTTGCAAGGAAAAAAATATTTTTTCACGGATCGTAAATGCTTCTAACTGTGAGGAATTGACGAACTTGTTTGGCGCTACTCAATCGGAGTATTGGCAAAAGCATTATAATTTCGAACAAGTTGCAAATGACAGCGTTCCTGCGCTGGGTAATGAAAGTATTTTCAATATTATTGTGAACACAGTCGTGCCCCTGATGGTTGCCTATGGAAAGCTGAAGGATAACCAGGAGCGAGTAGACAAGGCGCTTGACATTTTGTACCAAATACCTTCCGAGAACAATGCGATAATCCGGAGTTGGCTGGCAGAAGGTATTCAATCGCGAACTGCCGGAGAATCACAGGGGCTGATTGAATTGTTCAATAATTTTTGTCTGAAGAAGAGATGCCTGGATTGTTCCATAGGCTTTTCCTTGATCCAACCACCTGAATGACCGCGTTCTTATTATTGCTCTATCTCACGCTTTTCAGCTGGTTTCTCTACAGCCAATGGAGACGCGAGTCAACTTTGAAACGCGTTTTTCTACCTGCCTTGATCGTTAAGCTGATTGGTGGAATGACAATTGGCCTCCTCTACAAATATTACTACACCGCGGGTGACACGTTCTCTTTTCACGCAGATGGCGTAGTGCTCTCACATTTTGCACGAACCGACATCTCGGCTTACTTCACTTTTTTGTTCACATCCGAATTTCCCTCCGACACGGTAGTAACGCTCACTTATCAGGAGCCGCGCTCGCTGTTCCTGATCAAGTTCATCAGTGTGCTCAACCTCATTGGATTAGATAACTACTGGATCACCGCATGCTACTGTTCAGTGTTTTCCTTTCTTGGTGCGTGGTACCTGGTAAAATCGATTGAAAAAGTTTTTCCTGTTGCTACCGTGTCAGCAGTCGTTGCATTCCTGTTCGTGCCCACCGTAACACTATGGACCTCCGGCCTCATCAAGGAAGCCTTTGCAATGGCATGCCTCTATTTCATGACCGGATTTTTTCTGCGCATCTGGCGAAATGAAACCGTTTCGTTGTTCCACTGGATACTTACGCCCATTGCAGCCTGGGTACTCTGGGGCCTCAAATATTATTTTGCGGCAATCTTTTTTCCCGTAATTATTTCACTGGTGATGTTTCGGCTCGTCACCCTGAGGTTTAAAGTGTCGGAAAGCCACCTCACCCAAACGTTTATCTGGATTGTCCTTTTGATCGTGCCCATAGCCCTGATGATGACAGCCCATCCAAATTTTTATCCGCAACGGTTTTTCGATGTTATAGTTGACAATTACAACCAGTTTCAATCATTGTCGAACAATCGGAACGTAGTTAGGTACAACGACCTCCAGCCAGATTTTCTTCACATCTTGTTGAGTAGTCCCATGGCATTATTCTCGGGACTTTTCCGGCCCATGATTTGGGAAGCGGACAACATTCAGGCAATAATGGCGTCTATCGAAAACCTTTTGGTAATGACAGCATTCGCGTTCGCCCTTCGCGACTTTCCATTCTTGTCAAAATCTCCTCATTATATTCTTCTGGTGGCTGCGATCACCTACGTCATCGTCTTGTGCACATTTCTTACACTATCCACACCGAATTTTGGAACGCTTTGCCGTTACCGCGTGGGCTACTTTCCGTTTTTCATTTTTCTGATTCTGCTAAGTCCCCGAATTTCTTACGCACTGCAAAGATCGATCGGGCGCCTTCTTAAGATTAACAGCTAAAAACGTACCTTTGGATTCTCTTCAAAAGCTTCATGGAAAATCCAGTAATTATTTTTGGCGCGAATTATCTCGGCCGCGCTGCAAAAGAAATCTTCGAAGGAAACAACAATGTGGTGTACGGCTTTTTGGACGACAACAAAGCATTGCATCAAAAAGAAATCGACAACGTGCAAATACTTGGCGCGACTGACGATGACGGATTTTTGAAATTGATCGGAAAGAAATGTGAGGCTTTCATTGCCATAGACGACAACAAGCTTCGCAAGGCCTTGGTGAAAATGATCCAGGAAGTTCGTCATCAGCAATCCGTCAATGCAATTCATGCGCGCTCATTCATCGCGAGTTCGGCATCGATCGGCCATGGAAACTTTGTTGATGCAGGTGTGAATATCGGGGCCGGTGCAACGGTCAAAAATCACTGTATCCTTCAGGCTAATGCGATCATCGGACCCGAGTCTGCTCTTGGCGATTTTGTGCAGGTGGGCGCTGGCACGGTGATCAACGCAGGTGTTGTAATTGAAGATGAAGCATTTGTCGGATCGGGCGTTACGGTGGTTTCTGGAATCACGATTGGAAAGGGCGCACGGGTCGGGGCGGGTTCAGTCGTGATCGCTCCCGTGAAGGCTGGCGAAACTGTTTTTGGAAACCCCGCACAGAAAGTAAATGCCTGACCATGCCCAAGATCTCCGAGACTGACTTGATCCTGAACGAAGACGGAAGCGTCTACCACCTGAGCCTGTTGCCGCGGCAGATATCCGACACGATCATTACCGTTGGAGACCCCAATCGTGTAAATCGCGTCAGCCAATTTTTTGACGATATCGAGTTTGAAATGAACAAACGAGAGTTCATCACGCACGTGGGTACCTATAACGGAAAACGGATTACCGTGATGAGCACAGGCATCGGCACCGACAACATCGAAATATTCCTCACCGAACTTGATGCGCTGGTCAATGTCGATTTGAAAACGCGGGAACTGAAGAGCCGGAGAAAAAAATTGAAGATCATTCGGATCGGTACTTCGGGCGCCTTACAAGAAGATATTCCTGTAGGCTCTCATTTGATCTCAGACTATGCCGTGGGATTTGATAGCCTGATGGCGTTTTATGATCTCAAACAAGATGACTTCGAGCAGGAAATTGCTGACGATCTTCAACTGCAGGCTAACCTTCCGTTCAAGCCGTATGTAGTTCGAGGATCCGAGCTCCTGAGAAAACAGATCGGTGGGCCGGACATGATCATCGGTAACACGGTGACAACTCCGGGCTTCTATGCACCTCAGGGACGTGAGGTAAGGATTGCCGGCAGGTATCCGAAATTACTGGAGGAGCTGAATTATTATCACAACAAGAGCAGCGATTTTTGGCTTACAAATTTTGAAATGGAGACATCGGGATACTATGCGATGGGAAGGTTGCTTGGTCACGAGATCCTAAGTGTCAACGCGATCATCGCCAACCGGATCAAAAATAAATTCTCTAAAGATCCCGATAAAGTAGTCGATAGTCTGATCAAGAAAGTGTTGGATAGGATCTAGGCTGCAAGTTGCAAGCGACAAGCTTCAGGTTGCGACAGCGTCCAAATCGTACAACGCACGGAACAAAGTTGGTCAGGTCATTGCGCAAGGCGTGCAGTTTGAAAGCCATTCCGAAATCTGCGGGCCGTTCCCTTTGCGGTCCTGGCACCCTTTACCAATTATTTGCGGACGGACGCCAATCTTCGCTAAGGAAATCTTCCATTCGAAGCTTCCAGAGTGTTCTGCCCAGAATCCTCCCCAATAAGCTGCTTAGCCGTTAACGGCACTATCCATGCGGATAATTTGTTTACCAGCAATAAAGGGCTCGGTGTTGTAAAAACCAGACAAAATTCTGTGTGCAATTTGTTCAATAACCAGCTCTTCTTCGGTTTTTCCTTCTTTTCCGCGCCAGTACACCCGGTGAGGATGTTTTTTCATGTCCTCTACATACGACCGGGCACGATCATACTGTTCGTTACTGAAGGAGATAGTGAAGCAGGCTTTTACGCGTTGTGTACTCATAGTGGTAGAAAATTTGCAATAGTTATGCCATTCGAATTGTACTTAATTATACGTAAAAGAGGAGTATTATGGCAAGCGCTTTGCCCGAACACGGTCAAAAGTGTTCGCAGTCGAAACACTTAATTTGATAACTTAGCACAGATGAGAAATGTGAGGATTTTCCGGCTTTCCAATGGGATTCGCGTAGTGCACCAGCAGCTTGCTACAACCAAGATCGTGCACTGCGGGATCATTCTTGATGTGGGAAGCAGGGATGAAAATACCGAAAATCAAGGGATAGCTCACTTCTGGGAACATATGGCTTTCAAAGGCACACGCAGAAGACGCTCGTTCAATATCATCAACAGTCTTGACTCCGTTGGCGGAGAGTTGAACGCATACACCGACAAGGAGAAAGTTGTGTTTTATGCTTCTGTTCGCGACCAGTATTTTGAAAAAGCTGTTGATATTCTCAGCGACATTACGTTCAATTCAGTCTTCCCCGAAAATCAAATTGAAAAAGAGCGCGGTGTCATCCTCGAAGAAATGTCCATGTACTTCGATAGCCCTGATGACAGCTTGCAGGATGAATTCGAGGCGATCATTTACAAGGATCATCCGATGGGTATGAACATTCTCGGGAAACCTGAAACGGTAAAGTCGTTTCGAAAAAGAGACTTTCTTGAATTTTTTCGAAAGAACCTCAGCACGGATAAGATTGTATTCTCATGTGTAGGCAATATTTCGCAGGATGAAGTTGAGCGCCTCGCAACAAAATATTTTGAAAGCGTGAAATTTCGGACAGCCGCGGCAAGTCGCCAGAAGTTCAAACGATATCGTGCACAGGAAGAGATCATCAAGCGAACCGTGAAGCAAGCAAAATGTGCAATTGGCCGGGAAGCTTATTCGATGAAGAACCAAAACCGGATTCCGTTTCATCTCCTTGTCAATATGCTGGGCGGCCCGGGAATGAACTCGCGACTTAATCTCGCTTTACGGGAAAAATATGGTTTCGTTTACTCGATCGATGCCCATTATATTCCTTACACCGATACCGGTTTGTTTGCCGTGTTCTTTGGAACAGAGCCTAAACAACTTGATCGCTGCATCAAGCTGGTGAAAAAAGAACTCGACAAATTTTGCGATAAGCCATTGACGAAACGACAGCTCGATTCAGCGAAGGAACAGATCAAGGGACAACTCGCCATGTCGGAAGAGAATAACCTCAGCCTGATGCTGATGATGGGACGAAGCGTATTGGATCTCGGTAAAGTGCCCTCATTGGAGGACGTTTATAATCAGATTGACGAAACTGATTCGTTAATGCTTCGCGATGTGGCGCAGGATATTTTCGATGAGCGAAAAATGAGCTACCTCATCATGGAGCCGGAGCGTGTGAACGGCTCACACAATGGCAACGGTAAAGCCCACTAAAAAATGGATTTTATAAAACCTGAGATCATCCAGTATGCTGAGCAACACACTTCGGCAGAGAACGAACTGTTAAAAAAGATCAACCGGCATACACACGCCAATGTGATGATGCCGCGTATGCTGTCCGGCCATCTGCAGGGAAGGATCTTATCGATGATCAGCCACATGCTGAAACCGAAAGCTATTCTTGAGATAGGCACGTATACCGGCTACTCTGCCATCTGTCTTGCGGAAGGACTTTCTGACAATGGGAAACTGATCACGATCGACATTAATGAGGAGCTCGAGGATAACGTCAGGACCTACTTCAAGGATAGCGGCCTCGGGCATAAAATCGACTTTAGGATCGGCAATGCAACAACCATTATTCCTCAACTCAAAGAGAGCTTTGATCTGGTTTTTATCGATGCTGACAAAGAAAACTACTCCCGGTACTTCGATTTAGTCATCAATAGCGTAAATTTGGGAGGCATAATATTGGCCGACAATGTGTTATGGAGTGGAAAGGTGCTTGATGCCAAACCAGACAAGGACACGCGTGCGATCCAGGATTTCAACCGAAAAGTGGCAGACGACAGGCGCGTGGAGACAGTACTCTTACCGGTACGAGATGGCATCATGATGATCCGCAAAGTGAGCAATTGAAATTTTTTAAACTATGAGAATAAGCATTGCGCTATTTTTTGCCGCGATATTTCCGCTGGCTGCGCAAACTCCTCAGGTTCCGCACAAGATGGGATTTGCGGGGATCACGCTCACCATTCGTGACGATGCCCGCAGGGAGATTCAAAAAGATGTAGAAGCCCTCACGCAATCGCCAAAACATT
>CBHROW010000114.1:0-14787 GCA_966080355.1 uncultured Chryseosolibacter sp. | reverse complement strand
GGTTAAGGCCGGATGAAGCATATCAGTGGCCAAGCGGCCCCGGAGCGACAAAAGACTTAATAGAAGGGATGATGTTGAAAGTTCTGGTGAGCTTTTCCCTGGACAGTAGTCGCCTCAAGCTGCAGGCAGCCCCTTTCCGCTTCTGCCTCTGGTTCGACAGCAAATCGTTGATCTCTGCCTATCAATACGCGTCATTAGCAATCTCCCACGCCCATTTCTTTAATCGTCTCTGTGAAAACTCCGTGTCATCTTTTCCGTTGTGCTTCCTGCTCTTCACAAAATTTCTAACCCGATTTTCTTATAAGGTTGAACGAATGGGTCGGTGGGATGGAGTTCTGTGATCAGTGTATGAATGGCCTTGATATCGCAGACTGTATAAGCGTGGGACGAGTTGAGTTTTTCAGAGATTGTGAGCGCAACAACTTTTCGCGATGCCTTGATCATCGCTTTCTTCACCTGTACTACCTCCCAATCGAATTCGGAAAGTCCGTGGGTGATATCGAGATGTCCCGTGCCTGGAAAACATAAGTCGGCACGGAGCTGGCCAACCGTTTGGATGGTATCGGCTCCGAGCGCTATTTGGGCATCGTGTGAAAGTTTACCTCCAAGGAAAATGGTTTCGACATGTGTGTGCTCGAGCATTTGCATGGCTATCGGCAAACTTGGCGTAAAGACTGTGGCTCTGATTGTCTTTGGAAAAAGGCGCGCAAATTCAAGGTTCGTGGTCCCGCCACTGATGAGAATGACTTGGCCATCTTTGAGCAATGAGTGCGCTTTGCGCGCAATCACCGACTTGTTTTCGTGCGCGTAAATTTCCTGCTCCTTATATGTGTAAAGGTGGAAAGAATTGGAGATCGCCCCTCCATGCACCTTCTTCAGCTTACCTTTTTCATCCAGGTACTTAAGATCTCTTCGTACAGTATCTTCGGAGATATGCAGCTTGTCGGCAATGTCTGTCAAAAGCACGCGGTTCCTGACTTTGACCTCATTCAGGATGAAGTCGTGTCTCTCCTCTTTAAGCATATGTGGTGTTTGATCCATTATCGCAATTCCTTTTGAAACATTAAAAAACCTGCAATAATTAAGTAAAATCTCGTAAAAAGTTGCAACTTCATTGTCGAAAACGATTGTTTTTGCCTGAATTAGCTGCGTAATACCGCAAATTTGGGATAACAGCCGCTACAAACCTTTTAAAACCAATTTCCTTATGTTTCACTTTTACTTAAACCCCACACCCATCGCGGATGCTGCCAGGCAGTACGCCCCGAGGCGGTGGAGATCGCAATGGATCATGGGTTGCCTTGGCATGTTCATGTTCATGACCAACCTTGCGCTAGCTCAAAGTCAAACCGTTTCCGGACGGATCGCAACCTCACAAAACGAGCCGCTCCCGGGAGTTTCAGTCCTTGTTAAAGGTAGCAGCACCGGTACCTCGACCGATTCGGATGGAAAATTCACATTGGGCGTACCAGACGGTAAAAACAACGTTCTGGTAGTCTCGTTTATCGGATTTTCAACTCAGGAAATACCGATTGGAAACCAGACACAATTCAACATTCAGTTGTTGGAAGACGTTACACAATTGAACGAGGTTGTTGTGACAGCGCTGGGTATAAGCCAGGAAAAACGTTCACTTGGATATACCGTTTCACAAGTCAATGGCAACGACATCGCGCAAACACAACGACCTAATTTCATGGTTGCACTGCAAGGTCGAGTTCCGGGGCTATCCATGATCTCTACGAGTGGTTTGCCCGGTTCATCAACATCTATCACACTTCGCGGAATCGGATCGATCTCAGGAAACAATCAGCCACTCATTGTTGTCGATGGATTGCCTGTAGATAATAGGGTGCTCGATCAGCATAATCTCGTGTCGAATGGCGATAACCGTAACAGTGACTACATCAATCGCGCGGCAGATATCAATCCGAATGACATCGAGTCGATTAACGTGCTGAAAGGCCCGGAAGCCGCTGCGCTTTACGGACAAGGTGGTGCAAGTGGTGCCATCATTATCACCACTAAGAAAGGAGCAGCAGGTGCGGTGAAAATTTCTTACGACAACAACTTCGGATTTCAACAGCTTTACCGTTTCCCTAAAGTACAGACAGTTTACGGACGAGGAGATTTTGGATACGACAATCCTGCAGTTGAAGAGTTAAACTTTCTCGGTGCGAAATACGATGATGCAGCTCCAAAATATGACAACGTCAAAAGCTTTTTTCAAACCGGACACAGCCAAACGCACAATATCGGCATTGAGGGAGGTAATGATCTACTTACTAACAGGCTCTCAATTAATTATTTCACTCAAGAAGGAGTTGTACCAAATAACGATTACAATAAATTCTCCGCGCGACTTACTTCGACATCAAAGTTTGCGAACAAGGTCAACGTCACTACTACAATCAACTATATCAACACAACCAACAAGAAACCGTTGCGTGGTGCAAATGGATTTTTATTTGGTGTTCTCGGATGGCCTGCTACTGACGACATGTCTGTTTACCTCAATCAGGACGGCTCGCGCAAACGTCTGATCCCCGATCTCGCGAATCCGGCAACCATCTATCTCGAACCCAATAACCCGTTTTTCTCGGTTAACAAAAATTTGAACGTTGACAAAACAAACAGGCTTCTTGCCAATCTTTCGATGAGCTACGATCCGGCAAAGTGGTTCAACCTGACAGGCCGTGTTGCCGCAGACGTCTACAACACCGTTGGAAATACATTTCTTCATCCCGAAGGCCTCAACCAGGTGTTCGTAGTAACGGGAACACCCAACTTTCTTGAACAGCGGGGAACCATCGAAAATTTCACTGAAAACAGCCGACTCGTTAATGGCCAATTGCTTGGTACATTGAAGAAAGATTTCGGAAAGTTCAAAACTTCATTACTTATCGGGTCGAGTTTTGACGATAAGAACTATGAAACCAACGCGGTGCAAGGAACAACCTTGCTGATAAAAGACTTCAACAGTCTAAACAACACAACCGCGAACAGGGCATTTAAACAAACGATCATCAGACAAAGATCGGTGAGCATGTTTGGCAATCTTTCCCTTAACTACGGAGACTTGATCTATCTGAACGTAACTGGTCGCAATGACTGGTCGTCAACTATGCCACTGGCTAATAACTCGTACTTCTACCCGAGTACTGCCCTGAGCTTCGTGTTCACGGAGTTGCCTGCATTGCAAAACCTGGGCATTCTTTCATTTGGAAAATTAAGAGCATCATATGCTGAGGTTGGAAAGGATGCACCGCCTTATAAAGTGAAGTCCAGTCTGATTAACAGAAACTATACCGGTGGAGGTTTTAACTATGACTTCTATGGCGGTAACCCGTTGTTGAAACCTGAACGTGCTAAAGGTTATGAGGTAGGAACGGAATTGAAATTTTTCAATGGCCGTTTGGGACTCGACATCGCTGCTTACAAGAACGATCGCATCGACCAGATCTCGGTACAACGGCTGAGTTATGGTACAGGATTCATTTTCGGCTTGCTGAATGGCGGACACATGTCGGTTCGGGGTGCTGAAGTTCAACTTACCGGAACGCCCGTTGTAAAAAATGATTTCGAATGGAATGTCACGGTCAATTTCTCGAAGTCAAAATCGAAAGTCATTTCACTGCCTGCTGACGTAAAAGAATACTACAATTCAGACACCTGGCTTTATGGAAACGCACGCGGAAGTATGTTTCCCCAAAATCTGCAATCGTTTTACAGCGAAGCGTCATTTCCATATTACAACTGGGATTACATGCAACGCGGTCTGGGTTCAGCAACAGCGATCGGTGGTGTGACCTATCAGCGCAACAAGAATGGCGATATCCTCATCAACCCGGCAACAGGTTTGCCTGTCAAAACGCCTCCGCTTGGCGATGCTCTTCCTATCGGAGATCGCAATCCGAAATTCATGATCGGCTTGACCAATTCCTTCAAATACAAAAACTTCAATTTATCATTCCTGCTTGACATCCGCAGAGGTGGCGATATTTTCAACGCCAACGAAATGGCGCTGTTCACGATGGGCTTGAGTACACGCAGTCTCAATCGGGAACAACCTGTGGTAATCAAGGGTGTGTTGCAGGATGGCTTGGAGAATTCCGATACTCCAACCAAGAATACAATAGAGGTGATCCCTTACACGATGGGAAGCACATACTACAGCGCTTTTGCTGAATCTGATTTTGTTGAGCACGATATCAACTGGATGCGTCTCCGTGATGTAACGCTGGCGTATTCCTTTCCGACAGCGGTCCTCAGCAAAACAAATATACTTCGCTCAGCCAGCGTGTTCGTAACAGGTACGGACCTATTCCTGGTCACGAATTACACGGGAGCCGATCCGATGGTAAATGGAACGACTCCTGCCACAGGCGGAGCCGGTGCGTTCGGATTCGATTATGGATCATTATCGTTACCACGTAGCATCACTTTTGGACTGCGTATAGGCCTCTAGTTGAAACACTAACGTTGAATTCTATGAAATTAAGATATTTTAAAGTTATTGCAATTGCCCTGAGCATCGTGCTCAGTGCGTGCGAGGATTGGCTGGATGTAAACAGCGATCCAAGTTTTCCACAGGAGGCTCCGGCCGAAGTTCTTTTGCCTCCGATGTTGCAGGAGATGGTGCGCGGTGAAGGTTTGGACGCGCGCGTGTTCGGATGTTATGTTCAGAATTACGCCAACACGGCTGCAAGCTACCAGTTTGACGCTCATGGATACATTGCCGGAAGCGATACCGGTGGAGAAAAATGGCGTCAGCACTATTGGTCGATCGGAAAAAATGTGGACTTGATCGTTGAGGACGCTGAAACAAATAAAAAGTACTGGTATGCCGGAGCCGCTTATGCAATTCGTGCGTGGAGCTGGCAAACTACTACCGATGTGCATGGTGAAATGATCCTGAAGGAAGCTTGGGAGCCGAACCGCTATGTATTCGACTACGATTCACAGGAAGAAATCTATGCTGAAGTAGTGAGACTCTGCAACCTGGCGCTCGACTATTTCAACATGGACGACCAGTCGGGATCATTCGCGAAAGGCGATTTGATCTTCAAAGGCAACGTTGATAACTGGAAGAAATTCGTTTATTCGATCCTGGCACGAAATGCCCATCACCTTAGCAACAAATCTTCGTACGATCCTAACGCTGTTATCGCACTTATCGATAAGGCAATGGCTACAAATGCCGACAATTTTACCGTGCCTCATCAGGGAGGGAACGCCAACGCAGATGGGGGGAACAATAATATTTGTGGACCGACACGCTCCAACTACGGTTTGTTCCGTCAGGCCGCTTATTCGATTGCACTTGTCAATGGAACGATGGACCTCATCAATGGCACAACTACGCCATCTGGCGTTGTTGATCCACGAATGGCGCTCATGTTTCAACCTTCCACCGATGGAATTTATCGCGGTGGGATCAACGGTGCTGCCATAACTACCACTGGAGCAACAGGTATCCCGCTCTTATACGGCAAGTACATTTATCGCGACAACGCTCCGTATCCGCTCATTACATATTGGGAAATGCAGTTCATGAAAGCTGAAGCTGCTTTCAAGAAAGGTGATCTCGCAACTGCGCATGCAGCTTATCTCAATGGCATCTCCGCTCACATGGATTACGCTGGCGTGTCAGCCGGAAACAAAGCTACATACATGGCAAGTGCTGCGGTTGCGCAAACACCTGCAACACTTACACTCAGTGCGATCATGTTGCAAAAATATATAGCCATGCACGGACATGGAACGCTCGAGACATGGGTGGACATGAGACGCTATCATTATGACCCCGCGGTTTACACTGGGTTTGTTCCCCCAAATCCGCTTTACGCAACAAACAATGGCAAACTCGCTTACCGTGCCAGACCGAGATACAATTCCGAATACGTTTGGAACGTGAAAGCATTGGACGCCATCGGAGCACTTGCGCTTGACTACAACACGGTGGAACCATGGTTTATCCAACCTTAATTTGAAACCTATGAAAATCAAAATACTGATTCCAATTATCCTCGTAGCTGCGGCCATGCAGTCTTGTGGAGACGAGCATCAATTTCTTCCGGAGGTGAAAGTGCCTGACGCGATGCCCAAAATCAAATTCATTCATGCTGCTGCAGACACGGTAGGTGTAAACCTTTTTCTCGATGGTTTGAAAATTACCGGAAACACACCATCAACAATCTCTACTGTTGGGTCCACTAACTTCGGGAAAGTAAACATCGGTACAATCACGTACCAGAATTCATTTCCAGTGACGAACTACACGGAGATTGCCAGTAATTCCGGTACGCTTTCTGTCATTGTCCCCGAGACCTATAATGCAACAACAACTTTTCCCACCAAGACAATGGCAACGCTATCAGGCCAATCATTCGACCCAGATAAGCATTATACCGTTGCTTTCATGGGTGTTACCAAATCATATGAACTTGTTGCCTACGAAGACGATCTTTCTTCAACTCCCATTGACGGACAGATTTATGTGCGATTCGCCAACTTCATCGCCAACAGCACGGATAACCTGACGTTGCGTGCTACACCGCCAGCAACATCAGATGACCCGAACCCTGCACCGATCGTATTATTCTCAAACGTTCCTTACAAAACCATGACCGGGTTTGTTGCCCTGCCGCGAACCGGAACGTATACAAACGTACAGATCGTTAATGCAAACACAGGCGCAGTCGTTACAACGCTGGCAGCGACTAGTTCAGCATTCGCTTCCAACAAAGTTTATACAGTCTTCGCACGTGGACGCATTTCGGGCACCGGGTCGGTAGCTCCCGGGCTTTCACGTGTCATCAATCGCTAATTATTCTTGGTTTGAGTTAGAGGTGCACATACCATCCAGCTTCACAGCTGGATGGGCACCCGCTCATATTATCTCGCCATCCCCAATGTATCTGAACCTTAAAATTGTCACACTCTTCATTCTTGGTACAACCTGCGCCCTTGGCCAGGCGCAATCACCCAAACACGAACTCCGCGGAGCCTGGATCGCCACTGTTGCCAATATCGACTGGCCATCCAAGCCAGGATTGAGTTCGGAAGAGCAACAAAAAGAATTCCGAAATATTGTGGCGATGCACAAGTCAAACGGGATGAATGCGTTGTTCGTGCAAGTGCGACCGGCCGCGGATGCATTCTATCCTTCGCGTCTCGAACCGTGGTCGAGCTGGCTCACAGGGAAACTTGGGAAATATCCGGAACCTTACTATGACCCGTTGCAATTCATGATTGATGAGACGCATGGCAGCGGAATGGAATTTCATGCCTGGTTGAATCCGTATCGCGCAGTGGTCAATGTAGACACGGCACACATGGACAGTGCGAGCGTAGCTTTTCAACATCCCTCATGGTTTGTGAAGTACGATAAGAACTTATATTTCGATCCGGGATTGCCAGAAGCGCGGATGCACGTTGTCAATGTAGTGGTTGATATTATCAGGCGATATGACGTGGACGGAATCCATTTTGACGATTACTTTTATCCGTACAAAGTGACTGGAATCAATTTTCCGGATAGCACCTCATTTGCAAAGTATGGAAAACAATTCACCTCGATCGATGATTGGAGAAGAGACAATGTCAACCAGCTTATAAAAACACTTCACGACAGCATCGAAAGCATCAAACCCTTCGTGCAATTTGGGGTTAGCCCGTTCGGTGTGTGGCGAAATCAGGATAAAGACAGCAACGGATCGGCTACGCGTGCAGGCCAAACGTGCTACGATGACCTGTATGCTGATGTATTAAAATGGATGCAGGAAAAATGGATCGACTACGTTGCGCCACAAATCTATTGGAGCATCGGTTTTGAAGTTGCAGACTACGACATTATCGCCAGGTGGTGGAACAAAAACAATTTCGAACTTCCTGTTTATGTCGGTCAGGCGATGTACCGCGTAAATTCAACTCATCGTGATACGCATTGGAAAGAAGCTGATCAGATCCCGAAACAGATCCGGTTGAATCGTGGCCTTCAAAACGTGAAAGGAAGCATCTATTTCAGTTCAAAATCATTCTCTCCAAACCCGCTTGGTGTAAATGATTCTTTAAGGGCGAACTACTATCGAGCGCCATCATTACCTGCCTTCCGCGGAAAAAACCGTGCGGAAGAGATCCCGGTTTCGTTTCTGATGCACGGTGATTCTGTTTCAATTTCATGGCCTGCGGTTGAAAAATCATCGCACGATGTTTCTAAATTCGTTCTATATCGATTTAAAGAAAAACAGAAAATCGACTTTAATAATGCTGAGGCTATTCTTCAGATTGTTCCGGTTACCGGAAGTCGTCAGCAATCGAATGACGTATCCACCCGGAAAAGAAAAAAATATATTTACGCTGTCACCAGCGTTGACCGATTTGGAAATGAAAGTGAACCAGCATCCACTTACAGCATAAAACGGTATGGAAAATATTGGAAAAGCTGGGTCGATAAGTTTCCATCAAACTATAACCCTTGACTTTGCTATTCATCCTCAGGCGCATTGTCTGCGACCTTCGATTTCTTCTTCGACTGCAGAAATTCCAAATGCTTAACTACCGCGCGGATCTCACCGTAAGAATAGTCATCACCAAGAGAAGATTTGACTATTGTAAGCGAGCCCGCTTTCTCCTTAAGCGCTGCTACGATCGGCTCGAATTTTTCCCTGGGCAAAACATCGTATACAGATACTTCTCCCATTCTGATCCATGTGGCAATATGACTTTCGATGGTACCGAGAGAAAGTCCACGTTCTTCTGCTATCTGCGCCATCGATTTACCCGCACGAAACATCGCAAGCGTCTCGCGGTTAGACTCGCCCCTCTCTGTTTTTTTCTTCGTTTTTTCAAACTGCTTCTTTTCGCCTTCAACGGAGACTATTGGCTCTCCTTGATGAAGCGCTGATCCCTCGTACGTAGCGGCCTGTAGCTCATCGATCTTTTTGACAAACTCGAAACGCAAGGCGCCCAGAAGCTTGATGTAGGGTTTTACTTTCTTGCTCTTTTTAACTGTGTTCGACTCGGCTTGAAACAACTGCAAACAATCATTCAACGCATTGCCAAAGTACTCGATCGCTTTGGCGCAACGCTCCGTCACCATGCCCGCATTATTCGCCTTAAGGAGTTCTTCCAATTGAGTAACAAATTTGGATGACACTTGCTGCAGGTTGGAAACCTTTGAAGAAAGACCCTGTGCGAATTCAAGTGCTGACGGCAAGTGGATGAATTTTTCGGTCTGCACTTTTCGCAAATGGTCATCTACCGCTTCATCGAGCGCAGAGAGATCGAAATTTTTCAACAACATCGCATTTTGAAATACATGACGCTCCTGCTCGAGCACCTGCTGAAGTTCAGATTCCTGCAGTTCTTTTTCACCAAAAGCCACAACTGCATCGTGTGTAGAGATGGATGACGCATCGATCCGCGAATACAGGATCAAACCTTCCAATGAAACGCAACGGCTCAATGCCACATATACTTGTCCCGGAGCAAAAGAGTCTCCCGCATCAATGATCGCATGTTGAAAAGTTAACCCCTGGCTTTTATGGATCGTGATGGCCCAAGCAAGCCGGATCGGGTATTGCGAGAAAGATCCGAGTTTTTCTTCATCGATCTTTTGCTCGGCTGCATTATATGAATAGCGAATGTTATCCCAGATTTCCTTTTCCAGCTCAAGAATTTCACCACCATCGTTCATTTCGACTTTGATAGTCTGGTTGTTGATCTGCACAACAGTGGCGAGCTTGCCGTTGAAATATCGCCTCTCTTCCTTTTTATCGTTGCGAATGAACATGACCTGAGCACCTTCCTTCAATTGAAGATTGATGTCAGTTGGGAGCGTCTTCTCCGGAAAATCTCCCTCTATCGTTCCTTTGTATTCGTACAACTGTCCCGTTAGCTTGCGAAGCTCATCAGCATTGATCTTATCTGCTTTGTAATTGTGAGAAGTTAGTGTGACATATTTTTTATTTGGGACCGGAGCAACACGATATCGTTCGTTTAATGTTTTAAGATCTTCTTGTTCGATTTCATTGTTGCGTATGCGATTGAGGATGTCGATGAACTTTTGCTCATTTTGCCGGAAGATCTTTTTCAGCTCGATGTAAACCAGCGAAGATTGAGCAATGGCCTTGCTGTGGAAGAAAAAAGGACTCTCGTAATAGTCGCGAAGAATGAGCCACTCGCCATCGGGCATTACAGGTGGAAGCTGATAGAGGTCGCCAATAAAAAGTAATTGTACGCCTCCGAAAATCTGGTTTGGCTTTCTTCGGAAATGCCGGAGTATGGCGTCCATGGCATCGAGCATGTCGCTGCGAACCATGCTCACCTCATCGATGATCACCAATTCGAGATCGCGAATGAGCGCTCTTTTATCAGCATTCATCCGGATGTCTTTGAAAAGTGTGAACTTATCCGTGACGTTTGCTGAAGCCTTTCGCGTTACAGGCACATAAGGTCCGAACGGCAGCTGAAAGAATGAGTGCATAGTAACACCCCCTGCGTTGATGGCAGCTACGCCCGTTGGCGCGACCACAATAGATTTCTTTTTCGTGTGCTCGCGAATGTATTTGAGAAAAGTTGTCTTACCCGTTCCCGCTTTGCCCGTGAGGAAGATCGGACACGAGGTGTTGTTTACAAAATCAGCAGCGAGCTCGAAAGCGGGATTGAATTCCATGGGCAACAAGTTAACGCCAGAAAACGGAATTCAGAACTGCTGTTTAGCTCAACCGCCGGAGATTTGCGTCTTTGATTACCCGCAAATTGGGCAGTCTCAAAACAATACCTATTTTTGAATTAAGGCCCCTCAAGCATGCGAAAAATTCGCGGCTCATTAGACTCCCACACCAAAGATGACCGGAAGAACATTTCAGTGGATTGGTATTGCATCCACGCTCTCGATAGTGATACCCCTGATTGCCTTTGTCATTAAAAGACATGGACAGCCCAGGCAAAATCGTTTACTCGTACTCTCGCTTTATCTTTCGTTGATATTCGATATCATCGGCTTCATATTGTCATATCAGCACAAACACACTGCGCTCGCATTCAACCTTTACTATTTCCTGGCTTTTCCGTTGATCATGCTTTTCTACCATGAAACTTTGAGTCAGCGTTTTATGAAAATTTTGATCCGGGTCTTCATGGGAATATTCGTTTTGCTCGCAGTTATTTTTGGACTCAAGCAGGGTCTTTTGGTGAATAACTACAACACCTGGACATTTTCATCGGTGCTTATCACGATCACTTCGTTTTTCTTTGTCTGGGATCTGAGTTTGATGGATCATTCAAATTTTACAAACAACAAGTTCCACCTTCCGAACATGGTTCTAAACACTTCACTGGCTTTCTACTACTTCGCAGCCACCGTGTTCTTTCTGATGAGCGACTACATTTTCTCTCATTTCTCTGACGATGACATTCGCTACTTCTGGAGCTTTCATAACGGAGTACATATTCTCAAAAACTTTGGTATTGCCATCGCGATTGTCTTGAGCGCGAACGTGATGAAACGAGAAACGAAATTTCCAGGAAACTAAGGCTCACCAAACGAGCGTGTGAGAAATCAGGTTTGAACCGACTGCAACATCAATGATCTTGGAGACACATTGAAAGACGGTTTTCAGGGCTTGATTCGACATGATCGCTATTTCATACTTGCAATATGAAAGCAAAACAACTCCTGATACTTATCGCCTTCTCCATTATTTTCGCACGCTGCAACGAGCCCTCCGAAAAAGAAACGGCAGCACAAAATGCGATCTTTACCAGATCTGTGGGCGGACTTATCTCCGCGGAAGTAGCAGCCCGTTGGGTTGAACGTAAGCGAAGTCATGCCACGGGCAGGGAAGAAGAATTTAGTGTAAGCGCTGAAAATCTTCGCGCCTTACTTCAGGGTACGAGCAACAAACTTGGAGTTATTTTTCATCATGCAGAAGACACCAATGGAGATCATCATATCATTATCACACCGGTGAAAGCCGATCTTCAATCCTGGAAAAATGGACCAGTGCTCGATGCCAGCTCTAACGAGTTCATCGATGCAACAATTTGCATGTTGTGGGTCAACAAGTACAAAGAGTTGCATCCGGCAGGGCCCTGGTCTCATTTTTTCGGAATTGATATGTTTGATGAGATGCTATCCATTGGAGAATTGACAGAAGTTGAAATGGTCGCAGCTCTAAATGATTCTGATATTCCACAGTTATTATTGTATGCGTGGGTAGCGCAGTCGCTTTCAGGAACTCGCATCAAGAGCCAGCACGCAGAAGTTTACGATGCTGCCTTGCTGTGTCCGACACTTTGTGGAACATGAAGTAAATCTCAAGACCTATGTCTGCTTCCCTTTATAAGTGGATCGTTGTTGCGAGCAACTTAGGAACATTCGTTCCCCTATCAATTTTCTTCGTTCGGTTTCAAAGCCAGCCGAAACAGAACAAAATCATCGCGGCACTGCTGGGGCTGTCAGTGTTTCTTGATTTAACGCAATGGGGATTGTATTTCGCTGGACTCCCCACTCTTCTCATTGCCAATGCATACATGTTGGCCAGCTTCCCGATATTACTTTTCTATTACCATCAGATTCTCTTCGTGAGGAGACTAAAAGCGCTGGCTTACTTCTTGGGTTTGCTTTTCTTGAATGTTTCTCTATACCTAGCCATCACAAAGGGACTGTTGTCAATCAATAACTATATCTGGGCGACTTCTTCCGCTATCTTAGCCGTAACATCGACTATATACTTTTGCTATGTTCCTTCGATGACTGTTGAACGATATCTTGATAAGTACCTATTCAGTACACTCATCATCAACGCCTCGTTAAGTCTATACTTTTTTACAAGCCTTATCATCTTCGCCTTCATGGACATCATTTTCAATAATTTATCTATTGAACAAAGTCGAACTTTTTACAGCATTCACAACATCACTAGTATTTTAAAAAACCTGGGAATAGCAGTTGGCTTTTTAATCGCGGGGAACCGAAATGTATATATTACTTTCGAGCAGTTTCAAAAAATGGATCGTTCAAGGAAATAAAAAAAACGCCCCCACATAGAGGGCGTTCGCCTAAGAAAAAAATAGCCAGCTTCTTCTAAAAATTCTTTCCAGGGAAATACGCAACCTCTCCCAACTCCTCTTCGATACGAATCAGCTGATTGTATTTCGCCATCCGGTCTGAACGTGATGCAGAACCAGTTTTGATTTGGCCTGTGTTCAACGCAACTGCAAGATCTGCAATGGTCGAATCTTCTGTCTCACCTGAACGGTGTGACATCACACTCTTATATGCGTTTCTCTTCGCGAGATTCACCGCGTTGATTGTCTCCGTGAGCGAGCCGATCTGGTTTACTTTCACGAGGATCGAGTTCGCAACGCCTTTTGTAATACCTTCCTGCAGGCGAGTTACATTGGTTACGAACAGATCATCACCAACAAGCTGGATCTTCTTTCCAATCTTATCCGTCACGCCCTTCCAACCTTTCCAGTCGTCTTCAGCCATACCATCTTCGATGGAGATGATCGGATATTTCGCAGCCCAGGTTGCCCAGTAGTCGACCATCTCATCAGAGCTGATCTTCTTGCCTGAAGATTTTTTAAATGTATATGTGTTGCTTGCCGCATCGTAGAACTCAGAGCTAGCGGCATCCATAGCAATGAAAATATCTTCGCCTGGTTTAAACCCGGCTTTCTCGATCGCCTGCAGCACGATTTCGATAGCTTCCTCATTCGATTTGATGTTCGGAGCAAAACCACCTTCATCACCAACGTTAGTCGAGAAATTTTTGTCGTGAAGAACTTTCTTCAGCGTGTGGAATACTTCTGTTCCCATACGAAGCGCTTCCGAGAATGTGTCGGCCTTCACCGGCATGACCATAAACTCCTGGAAGTCGATCGAGTTATCGGCATGACTTCCACCGTTGAGAATGTTCATCATCGGAACGGGAAGTGTGTTCGCATTCACGCCACCGATGTAACGATAGAGCGGAAGACCCGCCTCCATCGCACCCGCTTTTGCAATGGCCAGTGACGTTCCGAGGATCGCATTAGCACCAAGGTTTCCTTTGTTGCTTGTACCGTCAAGTTCTATCATCACCTTGTCGATAAGCGACTGATCGAAGACATTGAAACCGACAATCTCTTCAGCGATTCTTCCGTTGACATTTTCAACAGCCTTCAAAACGCCTTTTCCTACATATCTTTTCTTGTCACCATCGCGCAACTCAACCGCTTCGTGTGTACCTGTCGATGCTCCGGAAGGAACAGCAGCGCGACCAAACGCTCCGGTTTCGGTAACTACGTCTACCTCCACAGTCGGATTTCCGCGGGAGTCCAATATTTGTCGAGCATGGATAGATTCAATAAGGCTCATAAAAAATTTAAGATTTTAGATTTAAGATTTAAGATTTAATGTGAACACCTTCTACTTGCTTTTAAGCGTTTTCAAAGATGCGGTGAATATCGCAACGAACTCATTCGATTCATTAGTCAACCATTTTAGTTCGGGATCGTCAGCTGGTATCAGCCCAACGTCTCCTATAAATACCAACCAAAAATTACTTTCGTCAGCTTCTTCCCAAACGATTCTGAGCTTATTTACAAAATCAGCGTTGCTTTTCGCGCGTCTGACTGTTCTATAATTAGCAGCAACTGAAGATGCTGACTTCAGCAGCTGGTATGTCACCACTCGTGCAGCTTCCGATTTCGGGAAACGTTGAACAAGCCTAAAAACCCGCACTGCAAACTGCCGGGTTCTCTCTATTAATTTTTTTGTATCCATTCGATCCT
>CBHROW010000113.1:0-14802 GCA_966080355.1 uncultured Chryseosolibacter sp. | reverse complement strand
CGGCTTCAGCGGATGATAAATCAGTGGATCCGTGAACATGCTGACCTTGTAAACCGGCATCATAAATACACCGTGTACGTTGCGCCAAATTTCTTTGTGCGAAATTTTATCGCGGTGTTTCACGCGCTTCCATTTACAAGCATGATCACACCGCTTCGGGTTTTTAAGGAATTCGAGTCGGGAATTTCATGGATCAGGCGAGAGGTCGCCAAATTCAAACGACAATCGCAAAATTGAATTCAGGCATTCAGCCAGGCCACCGCATCATCAACACTTCCGAAAATACGGATCTGGAAATTCTCGATGATCTGCATCGTTTCCTGTACAGCAAGCAGCGAGAAAATATTATTCGGCAAGACAACTGCCTCACGTTTCAGGCCAAGTGCAACTGCTTTTGGAATTACCGTCATAGCGATAAATTCTTTTACAGCTTCAAAATTTCCTTCGATACACGTGAGATCCGCAAGCCATTTTTTCGCCTTAAACTCGGCAATGTTCTCAAGCACGAGCATAAGCCCTGCTTTCATCTTCGCTTCATTTTCGAAGGGTCCGGTCCATACGTCCACGGTAGCGGAGAACTGCGTGTCGTAGAATACAGTGACATAAATATTCCCCAATGAATTTCTGATTTCCTTTTTGCCAAGTTGCATGAGCGAGTCATAAAGACCCACAAATCTAGGATGGCGAAATGGGAGTAAAATATTTCACCTAGTTCAAAAGATATCTACGCACGGCCAATCAACAACTTTTCTAACAACGAGGGTATCAACATTTTCTAATTTGACCTTTTTGATCGATGATCTCAGCTTCTCACGTGTCCTGGTTGTAATTGTCCTGACCGTCCTCCTTTTGCCACACCTTTCAGCGCAGCCGCGTTCACCGATCCTTCAAAGAACTGTGATCGGTACTGGCTTCACTTCAAATAACAAGTTGTCGATATCACAAACCACAGGTCAATCATCATTGGTAGGCGCGTTTTCAAATCGTAGTCTGATCCTCGTCCAGGGATTTGAAAATTTAATTGAACAAGCTTATGCGACAAGTCGAGAACGTGGTTTTGATGTTTTTCCAAATCCCACACGCGACTGGATCACGATCAGATCGCAGGCGTTTCATAAGTCCATCAGCGTAAAACTGGCCGACATTTTCGGTCAATCGTTGAATGAGGCAGAACTTACAAACGAATCCGGGTTTGAATTTCGATACGATTGCAGTGCAATCACTCCGGGTCAATATCTGCTCATCGTTCAGTACAGCTCCAACAGGTTCTTCTCGAAAAAAATCATCGTCTTGTGAAATCATTTATTTTTTTCATGGCTATATGCGCTCCATGCGGTGACCTTCATGCGCAAACAAAATGGATCGGACTCTCGACCGGAGGAAATCTAAGTTCCATCCGGTACCGAACTTCATCAGACAATCTCGATAAAAGCCTGAAAGGCATTCCAGCGTTTGCCGCCTCGGTAGAGTTTCGAAAAATAGGCGCGTCTCGTACAGGATTTGCAGCGCTGGCGGGATATCGCACCGCGACAGTAAAGGATGGCGATGCATACGTTCTCACCACCTATTCACTTAACCATCTCACATTGGGTGCATTTGCCGAGATCAGCACACCGGCAAAACAAATAAGTTATTCAGTGGGGATGGGAATTGTTGGCGACTACCTCGTGCATGGCATGCAGAGTCGAGGGTTCGAGCAATTCGATCTCACCACAAGCCTCGATCGACTTAACGCAAGTGTGGCAGTTCGCGGTGCAACACATTACAACATTTCCGATGACGCTTTTTGTGGAGTGATCATTTCATACTCACGTGGGCTGACTAACATGGAAAAAGATCAGGACCAAACCGCTTTCATGAATTCATTGACCGCTTCAATTTCCATCCACTTCAGGCTTGGACAAAACAAAAAAAGATATGACAACAAATTGCGCCCGAAATAGTTTTCACTTCGTTGCTTTTTTCCTGTTGCTCCTCAGTAGTTTTCCCGCACAAGCTCAACGCGCGGGTTTTACCTACCAGGCGGTTGCAATGGATGCCAGCAAATCACAGGCGTTCGGAAAAGATTCACGCGGTGAAATTCTTACCGACACCGACCTCAGCGTTCGTTTCACTCTACTCGAAGGCTCAGACCATGGCAACGTTGCTTACGAGGAGGAACACGAAACCACGACAGATATATTTGGAATTTTTCGACTTGTCGTGGGTCGTGGCAAAATAATCTACGGCTCAGACCTGGAATCATTGAAGTGGGGCGAAGAAACTTATTTTCTCAAGGTGGAGATCGACCTTGGCGATGGCTTTATCGAAATGGGAATTGAAGAATTATTCGGATCGCCTTACTCATTGAATCGCACACAACTTTCGCTTGATGGAAATTCCCTCGGGGTTAGTGGCGGCAATACAGTTACTCTTTCGGATAATGACGCATTGAACGAGCACAACCAGGACTTTTTATTGAATGGAACGCATATCACAATAAAAGATGCAGGTGGCAGCAGATCTGTTGACCTTGCCGGTTTGCTTGCTTTGAAGCCCGAAATTTCTGAAGCCGAAATCGATGCGATGGTCAGCAACAACGGCTACCTCACCGCGGAAGTCGATGGCTCCACCACGAATGAAATTCAGGATCTTCATTTGAGTGGTCATGTGCTGACGATCACGCAAAAAGAAAATCCAACAGAGATCGACCTTGCGCAATATCTCGATGCATCAAACCTGACAGAAGCTGATGTTGATCAGTATGTGAGCAACAATGGATATCTCACCAGCGAAAACCAGGACATCAGCACAAGCGTAGTAGCTGGAAACATCGCGATCAGTGGGGGTTCATCGATCAATATCAACGTGAACGATGCCGATGCAAATCCTGCGAATGAAATCCAGGACTTGTCACTCTCAAACAATTTACTCACGGTCACAAACAACACATCGGCAACACCGATCAGCCTTGTGCCCTATCTCGATGCAGCGTTTCGCACAACAAATTTTGTCACCTCGAATGCACCAGGCAATTACACCAGTGATGATTTTGTATTTGGGAGTGCACACCTGGAAGATGATGGCGATACAAACCATTACAACCGATTCATGTTCAACAAATCGCTTGGTGCCTTTCGTGCCGGAAGAGCAAGCACTGATGCCTGGAACTTAGGTAACCTTGGAACAAATTCGACCGCATTCGGATTGAACAGTGTCGCCAGTGGAGCAAATTCATTTGCCGCTGGAAATATCGTATCAGCGCAGGGAGAATCATCTGTCGCGATGGGCCACGAGGCTTTCGCCACCGGCAACTATTCGTTTGCATTCGGTGTGGAGGCGTATGCGATTGGTGCCCGATCCTTAGCCATGGGCAACAATACTTTTACCGAAGGTATGGATGGAATAGCGCTCGGCAACAACGCTCAGACCGCAGGGATTTCAGCAGCAAGCATCGGCTACTATAATTCCGCTCATGCGGATTATTCGGTTGCGCTGGGTGCTGGACACGACACCTTCTCATATGGCGAAACCGCACTCGGACTTTATTCGAGCACCACGGGGGCGATTGCAACATCCAACAGCTTCTCGCCAGATGAACGACTTTTCACCGTTGGAAATGGAACAAGCACAACATCGCGTTCGAACGCATTGGTGATGTTGAAGAATGGCAATACTTCGCTTTTTGGTAACCTTACCATCGATGCAGATAACATCTCTGGCGCTGGCGGATCATATACGCTGCCGGCTCAACGCGGAACTAATGGACAAGTTATGATAACCGATGGAAGCGGAAACGTTAGCTGGAGTTCGATCGATGCCAGTGCATCAAATGAGATTCAGGATCTAAATCTCGTGAACAACACGCTCACAGTAACAAATAATCCGGCAGCTACAAATATCAACTTAACGCCTTATCTCGATGCCGCGTTCAAAACGACAAACCATATAACTTCAAATTCGCCTGGAGATTATGCGAGCGATGATTTTGTTTTTGGAAGTGCGCAGCTTAACAATAACATGTCCGTAGCAACAGATGATGCGAGGATGTTCTTTGATAAAAGCAAAGGCGCATTTCGAGTGGGTATCGATGCCGGAACAACATTTTTTTTTGGAAATGGAAGTTCATTTGTGTCAGGTGTAGATGACTGGGCGGACAATCAAGTTGGAACTGGTTCGGTAGGAATGGGTTTAGATCCTGTTGCTTCTGGAAATTATTCCGTAGCGTTGGGAAATAAAACCAAGGCAACCAACACGGGTGCATTCGCAGCCGGATCGAACTCCATTGCAGGCGGATTTTCCTCCGTGGCTATTGGTGATCAGTCATTTGCCAATGGAAATTCTTCGTTAGCATTAGGTGCACATTTCGCCACGGCCGATGGTGTCAATTCTATAGCTATGGGTGAGACAAGTCACGCGGTCGGGGAAAGTTCAATCGCCACCGGGGAGGAATCCAATTCATCCGGAGAGGGCGCCATTTCAGTCGGAAATGCAGGTACCCAATCCACTGGTTTTAGATCCGTCTCTATTGGCATCGGCTCAATTGCATCGGGTGATGCTTCAATGGCAATGGGAACACAGGCGCAGGCCATTGGTACCGCGTCTCTATCGTGGGGCTATCACAATATTGCAACAGGAAATTATTCATCAGCAAGCGGAGCAAGTAATCAATTATTCGGAGAGTATTCCCAAAGTCTTGGTTACAACAATCTTGCAAGATCATTTGGTGAAACTGTCACTGGCATCCACTGCTCGGATCAAAACCCGCCTTTCTCCGGCACGCAATGGAATTCCAACGATCGACTTTTTGTAATCGGAAACGGTCAATCTACCGGAAGCCGGTCGGACGCGCTTGTGATGTTGAAGAATGGTACTACTCGACTCCATGGTCTGTTGACGATAGATGCCGACAACGTTTCAGGTGCGGGTGGTTCGTACACACTTCCTGGTCAACGCGGAGTCAATGGTCAAGTCATGGTAACAGATGGAAGTGGTGTACTAAGCTGGAGTACACTTCCAACTCCCACGATTACAACTACAGCAGGTGTGAGCTCAAATGCGAATGGGAATTATAACAGCGATGATTTTGTATTTGGAAGTCCTACGCTGAATTACTCAGGCTTATTTTCCCAAAGTGCCAGAATGTTTTTTGATAAAAGTAGCGGGGCATTTCGTGCCGGCTTGGCAAATGGTGGTCAGTGGGACTCATTTAGCGTAGGTAGCGCGTCTGCAGCGTTTGGAATCAGAACCATTGCTTCAGGTGTCACATCGTTTGCAGTGGGATACGAAGGTCAGGCCACGGGTAATTATTCTGTTTCAATTGGCGATGGACTTGCCTCTGGTGAATATTCAAGATCTTTGGGAAAAAGCACCCAGGCAACCGGAAATTATAGCGTGGCAATGGGTTTTGGTGGATTGGCGTCTGGTACGTATTCCACAACTTTAGGCGGAGGGTCCACGGCAAGTGGTGTTGGAAGTTTCGCAGCCGGACTCAACTGTGTCGCCCTATCTTATGGAGAAATTGTGCTCGGAGTAAATGCGACTCAATCTTCTCCTGCGTCTGCTATTGCTTTCAGTCCTGGCGACAGACTGTTTGTAATCGGGAACGGAACCGGCTCTGGTGGCGCTGTATCAGACGCTTTGGTCATGCTCAAAAACGGCAACACAACACTCAATGGTCAGCTAACCATAGATGCCGACAATGTGAGTGGGACAGGTGAGCCTTACACTTTGCCCGGACAAGACGGAAACACTAGTACATTTATCGTCACCGATGGCAATGGCAACACTTCATGGACGAATCAAGTATCCGATCTCACCGTCACCAATACTTTCACCAATTTGTCTGACAAGCGCTTGAAGCATGATTTCAAACCGCTCATCGGCAGTGCAGCGAGATTGCAAAAATTAAATGCTTTCAACTACCGCTGGAATTCAATTTCAAAACAAGACACCGTGGCTTTACAAACCGGATTGATCGCTCAGGAGGTTGAAAAAATATTTCCGGAGCTCGTAAAGACCGACAACGAAGGTTTTAAATCTATCAACTACATCGGGTTAATTCCGCACTTGATTGAAGCGGTCAAAGAACTGAAGAGAGAAAATGACCGGCTCGGGTTTGAAAATATGTCGTTGAAAAAGGCGGCAGCGAAAAATGAGAGCATCGAAGCACGCCTGCAAACACTGGAAAAACTTGTTCAGCAAATGACCAGCTCGGCTGAGAAGAAATGAAACATCAACTCTGCAAAGCCGCCCACGCCTCTGCTACTTTCTGCTGCATGAGAAGTTCTTTCGCAACGTGGTGCGATACTTCATCACTTTTGAAAACATTTCCGTTGGCTGGAATCCTCTCAACATTCGCCAACATTGCCAGATCATTACCTGTAAGGATTTTGCTTTCGCGGATCTCCTTTGGAAGCTGGTCTATTCCTATACCGATCTTCTCGAGTGGCTTCGGAACATGAAAGATCATATCACCCTGCACACGACAATAATAATCCTGACCGAGTCGCGCCACTGCATCGAGCTTCCACGGATCGATCCTTCCCTGTTCATCGAGAACTTCTTCTTTGATATGCATGAGCAACACCTCGCAGATCACAAGGTTTCCCGCAGCACCCTGATCTCCGGTTTGGATCACTTGCAGCACTTTGCATTCCATCGCTATCGGTGATTCGCCAACGCGGGGAGGTCTCACCATCGTTGACTTCACTTCTGTAAATCCGGCTTTCACAAATTCATTGATCCCTTTCGGATATTCGGTACTCGCCAATGAAGCTTGCTGAACCATGTTGTAGTTCACCACGTTGATCACTACTTCGCCAACTTCGCGAACATTTTCGTAAGTGTGCTTCGTAGTGTTGTCGCGACCTCTTCGTGCAGGAGAAAAGATCAGGATCGGTGGATTCGCGCCAAAGCAATTAAAAAAACTGAAAGGGCTCAGATTTACATTCCCCGCCTTATCAACTGTGCTCGCAAATGCAATCGGGCGCGGAGTTACAGCACCCAGCAAATAACCGTGCATTTTTGAGAAGGGAACTTCCTTAGGATTGATCGTCAGCAAAGGATTTTAGATTTAAGATTTTAGATTTTAGATTTTAGATTTTTAAAGGAATTGTTTCTCAGTTGATAGAAGGAAGAATTTTTCCTTTGCATTCGCCAAAGCCAATTCTTACACCATCGCGTTCGGCATGTCCGCGCATGATCACGCTATCGCCATCATTGATGAACGTTCGTTCAGTTCCATCAGGCATCGTCAATGGCTTTTGACCATTCCACGACAGCTCGAGCATCGATCCATATGAGCCCGGTGATGGCCCGCTGATTGTGCCCGATGCATACATATCTCCCACTTCAATATTGCATCCGTTCACCGTGTGGTGCGCAAGCTGTTGATTGACATTCCAATACATGTACTTGAAATTGGAGCGACACACTACAGTTTCTTCAGCGCGATCAGTTTGGATTGAAACCTCGAGCATCAGATCGAAATTCTTTTTTCCATCGAACGCAAGGTACGGCAGCACATGTGGAATTTGTTCAGGACCTGCCGTTCGAAAAGGCTCGAGTGCATCCATCGTGACGATCCATGGAGAAATTGTTGACGCGAAATTCTTAGCCAGAAACGGCCCGAGTGGAACGTACTCCCAATTTTGAATGTCGCGCGCTGACCAATCGTTGAACAACACAAATCCGGCAATGCAATCTTCGGCTTCGGAAGTATGGACCGACTGACCGAGCTTAGTCTCTTTGCAGGTGATGAACGCAACCTCGAGCTCGAAGTCGAGTTTTTTGGTGGAAGAGAAAACCGGAAACTCCTGATCTGGAAACTTAAGTTGCCCTTTCGGGCGATGGATCGGTGTTCCAGAAGCTACGATGGATGAAGCCCGGCCGTGATACCCCACGGGCAAATGTTTCCAGTTCGGTAACAATGCATTCTTCGGATCACGGAACATCGAGCCAACGTTTGTTGCGTGTTCCTCGCTACTATAAAAATCAGAATAGTTTTTTACATCGATCGGCATCAGCATTTGCACCTCACTCATTGGGATCAACGCTATTTCCCTGGCAGCTTTGTTGAGCTCATCGTTGTCATGAGTCAAAAGTTCAGAAACACGTTCACGAACCTCGCGGATCTTCGGCTTGCCCAGCGCAAAAAAGGCATTGAGAAATTTTTGGTTGAATATTCCCGAAGGAAGACCCAATCCATCGAGATAGCCGTTCTCATGAAGATAAACCAGGTCGAGCACATGACTGCCAATCGCAACACCGGCCACTGGAGAAAGATATTTTGTTTTAAAGATCCCAAACGGAAGATTCTGGATGGGGAAATCAGAGCCCCTCGGAACTTCAACCCAGCTTTTCAACTTCGGATCGTTTGACTTTAGCATATCATGGATTTTGAAAAAGTAAACCTATATTTTTCAAATCAAGCCCGCAAGCCAGGGATAACTTTTAACTTCGCATCATGACTGATTTGCCGGAAATTTTTCAAGCTCGAATGAAAGAACTCTTGCGTAACGAGTTTGACGAATTTGTAAGGAGTCTAAATGAACCCTCGCCTGTCAGCATCCGCGTTAACCCGCGAAAACGTGCGCTCATTCACCGCGAGGAAAAAGTGCCCTGGAGCGAATTCGGATTCTATTTGAAAATCCGCCCCGTCTTCACACTCGATCCCGCTTTCCATGCCGGCACTTATTATGTTCAGGAGGCAAGTTCGATGTTCTTAGAGCAGGTATTCCGCCAATTGGTTCGCGGAACTGACCTTACTGTTCTCGATCTGTCTGCAGCACCGGGTGGAAAATCCACACACATACTTTCATTGATCGGTCAAAATTCGATTCTCGTTTCAAATGAGGTCATTCGTTCTCGCGCTCATATCTTATCCGAAAACATCATCAAATGGGGACATGCCAATGTGATTGTGACTAACAATGATCCGGAAGACTTCGAGCGGCTACCGGGTTTTTTTGATGTGATCGTGGTTGATGCGCCATGTTCAGGCGAGGGCCTGTTCCGAAAAGACGCTGGTGCGATCGGAGAATGGTCTGACGAAAATGTTGCCTTGTGTGCATCCCGGCAAAAACGAATTCTTGCAGACGTTTGGCCCGCGCTGAAAGAAAATGGCATTCTCATATACAGCACGTGCACTTATAATCGGTTCGAAAATGAAGAAAATCTGGAGTGGCTTTCAAAAAATCATGACGTAGAGTTCCTTCCGATCCACATCGACCCTCATTGGGGAATCCAAATCGTGGAAGAGAAAAAAATAGTGGGACATCGTTTTCTTCCACATCGCGTTGAAGGTGAAGGTTTTTTCATTGCGGCAGCGCAAAAAAAAGAAACCACCAAAACGCAACAGCCTCGAACAAAGATAAGACTTAGTCCAGTTTCCCCTTCATCGAAAAAAATCATTTCCCCATGGATCGAAGATCCGGAGCAGTTTCAATTCGTTCAGCATGAAGAACTAGCACTCGTCTTCCGCGAATCAAGGATGGGAATTTTCGAAGCGATTCGAAATACGCTCAAAATCGTTCATGCCGGAACTGCGATGGCGGTTATCAAGCACGAAAAACATATTCCTGAACATGCACTGTCGATGAGTGTGTCACTTCATAAAGATTCTTTTCCCGAGATCGCTGTCGATCACGATCAGGCGATAAAATTTCTCAAACGTGACCAGGTGCAGATCGACAACCTCGGAAAGGGATTCCACCTCATCACTTACAATCAAACACCGCTCGGCTTCATTAACGCACTTGGCAACCGGTACAACTCACTCTATCCCATGGAGTGGAGAATCCGAATGCAATAGTTTAGCCGCGAAGGCACTAAGGCACAAAGGTTTTGTAAAGTCCAGGTTATTTTAATGCGCATTTCAAGCAAGGGCGTCAATCATAAATTACAGCCTTAATGCGTCTCGGTATCGTAGTGACAAAAAATGCCTTGACGTACCTTCGTGTCTTTGTGCCTTAGTGGCCAAAAAAGTGTCTTAGTGCCTTCGCGGCTAGAAATTTTGGATCGAGTCGAGAATTCCATCTGGGAGAGCGACACCTGCAAAGAAAATTCCCACGCAGAAAACTTTATCATAGAACCCTGCTTGGTCGATCGCGAGAGGCAATGAACTCACAGACAAAGCTGTGATCGTCACGTTGAACACGAGCGTAAGGATCAAAACCACCCACGCAATATCAAACATGAAAATGCCGGCCATTGCTGCAAGCGTGATAATGGTACACGTCCAAAACACTTGCGCCATGCTGAAGCGATTGACATAAGTGCTCAGTGGCCAGGAAATAATCGCAGAGATCACCAACAGGCCAACGAGAATATGTTTGCCATCGGTATCGTTGAGTATTGGTAATAATTTATCAGAGAGGATATCGGGAAAAATATTGAACATCACGGTCGTGAACACTCCGAGAATGATCCCCAACAAAAAAATAAAGAAGATCGATGGGAATGACGCGCGGTCTTTGCTCTTTTCTGACGCAGCTTCCTGGTTACCGGTTTGATTGAACAAGCCAAGGGAATTTTTCTTCATTGCATAACCGGACGCCAGCGTAATGACTCCTCCAACAATAAATGTGATAGGTGCGCCCAGGTAATCGATAATGTCTACGATCACAGGTTCGATAGCATAAACAAGATTCGCCACGATCGTCAGCAATGCCATTGCTTTTGGAAGTTTATCGATGGGTGTAAACAATTCCACCGTTGATAGCGCAGGGCTCGTGAAAATACTCATCGCCACAAGCCACAACACGATCATCACCGGCAATGCCCACTTGAAAACCTCTCCAGGGTTTGTAAACAACGTGAAAGCTACCGCCATAAACACCATCGCTGCGAAACTGATCCCTGAAGATATTACAGGCAGCCGATGACCTTTCTCAAAGCGAAAACGATCGCCCATCCGGCCTGCGATCGGTGGCGTAACTACTACGATGATCGCTTGCGAAAGTGCGAGGAAAAAAGCAAAGTCAGTAAAGCCGAATTGGATCAGGAGTTTGGGCTGATAGTTCTGATAAGCAATCCATCCGATGATGATCGAGGCATAAAGAGCAGCCAGGCTCCACAGTTGTTTCCAGTGAATTGCATCCGACTGGTTGATCTCCGACTTGGGTATCGAAACGGTGTCCATGATTAGATTTTAGATTTCTGATTTCTGATTTGAGATCTCGATCCGACTTATCAATCAATCAGAAATCAGAAATCTCAAATTGTAAATTCAATTTATCCCAATTTACGAAGCTTATATGCCGGTTGGATTTGAGCCTAAGTAAAAAATGGCATTTAGTTGATTTTCTTTATTTTTGCCCCCTCCTAGCCAGAATTTTGGCGGGTATTTAAGCGAGCAGGCATGTCTTTATCAACCAAATACAATCCTTCCGAGGTAGAAAACAAGTGGTACGACTTCTGGATGAAGAACGGTTTTTTCAATTCGAAACCGAATCCGGACAAAAAACCGTTTTGTATCGTCATTCCGCCACCCAACGTTACCGGTGTGCTTCACATGGGCCACATGCTGAACAACACCATCCAGGATGTTTTAGTAAGGCGTGCCCGAATGCAGGGCAAGGAAGCTTGTTGGGTTCCAGGAACTGACCATGCTTCAATCGCAACCGAGGCGAAAGTGGTGGCCATGCTCCGCGAGCGCGGAATCAAAAAATCTGATCTGAGCCGCGAAGAGTTTTTGAAATATGCATGGGAATGGAAGGAAAAGTACGGTGGCATCATTCTAGAACAGCTGAAGAAACTTGGTGCTTCGTGCGACTGGAGTCGAACCAAGTTCACGATGGATCCCGACTACTACGATGCCGTGATCGATGTGTTCATCGACTTACATAAAAAAGGAAACATCTATCGTGGGCTTCGGATGGTGAACTGGGACCCGCTTGGAAAAACCGCGTTGTCGGATGATGAAGTGGTTCATAAGGATGTTCAGTCGAAGCTGTATTATATCAACTATAAGATCGAAGGATCGAATGATCACATAACGATTGCGACCGTTCGCCCCGAAACGATCATGGCCGACACCGCGATCTGCGTAAACCCCAACGATGAACGTTATAAACATTTAAAAGGAAAAAAAGCGCTAATCCCTTTGATCAACCGCGCGATCCCGATCATAGAAGACGACTACGTGGCGATGGACTTCGGAACAGGTTGTTTGAAAGTGACTCCCGCCCACGACATGAACGACTACGAGCTCGGTAAGAAGCACAATCTCGAAGTGATCGATATCTTGAATGAAGACGGCACGCTTAATGCGAAAGCACAGATTCTCGTTGGCGAAGACCGGTTCATCGCGCGAAAGAAGATTGGCAAACAACTCGAAGCAGACGGACACCTTGCGAAAGTAGAAGATTACAACAGCAACGTTGGATTTTCGGAAAGGACCGATGCGGTGATCGAGCCGCGCTTGTCGCTCCAGTGGTTTTTGAAGATGAGTGAGATCACCAAGCCGGCACATAAGAATGTGATGGACGACACGATCCAACTCATTCCTGCGAAATTCAAGAACACGTACAACCATTGGATGTCGAACGTTCGTGACTGGTGTATCTCGCGTCAGTTGTGGTGGGGCCATCGAATCCCGGCCTGGTATGACGAGTCGGGCAACTATGTCGTAGCAAAGACAGAGGAAGAAGCGAGAAAAATTCACAATGATCAATTTCCGAATTCCAAAGGCCAAAAGCTGACTCAAGATCCTGACGTGATGGACACCTGGTTCTCGAGCTGGTTGTGGCCGATGGCGGTGTTCGATACAACTATTTTCAAAGCGCCTTACAACAAAGGCAACGCAGACCTGAATTATTATTATCCAACGAATGATCTCGTTACGGCTCCGGAAATTTTGTTCTTCTGGGTTGCGCGTATGATCATTGCCGGCTACGAATACCGTGGCGACAAACCTTTCAGCAATGTTTACCTGACGGGAATTGTTCGCGACAAGCAGGGAAGAAAAATGTCGAAGTCGCTGGGCAACTCGCCCGATCCGCTCGACCTGATTGCGAACTATGGCGCAGATGCTGTTCGAACCGGAATGTTATTCTCCGCCCCTGCGGGTAACGACTTGCTTTACGATGAAAAACTGATCGAGCAAGGGCGTAATTTTTCCAACAAGATTTGGAATGCTTTCCGCCTCGTGAAAGGCTGGACAACCGGTGCCACTCAGCCAGATGAGAATAAGATCGCGGTGCAGTGGTTTGAATCGCGCTTGAATCAAGGTCTGGCAGAAATTGAAGATCACTTCAGTAAATTCAGAATCTCTGATGCGCTACACGCGCTCTACAAATTGATCTGGGACGACTTCTGCTCGTGGTATCTTGAAATGATCAAACCCGAATTTGGAAAGCCGATCGATCAGGTCACTTACGACAAGACAATCGTATTCTTCGAGAGTCTGTTGAAAATGCTTCACCCTTTCATGCCCTTTATTTCGGAAGAATTGTGGCATGAGCTGAAAGACCGTTCTGAGAAAGATTGCATCATCGTAGCGTCAGCGCCTATTGCAAGCAAATTCGATCAGGTGATCACCGATGAAGCGGTCATCGCCTTTGAAGTGATCACAGAGATCCGAAATGCGCGAAACACGAAAGGCATCTCACCGAAGGAAACCTTAAAATTGCTGGTGAAAAATGGCGAGAGATCGCAGGTCAAGACATTCTGGAGCGTCATTAAAAAACTGTCGAACCTGAACGAAGTGACTTTTGTAAAAGACTCGCCAACGGGAAGTGCAACACCGTTCGTTGTTCGCTCTACTGAGTTCTTTATTCCTATCGAAGGCAAAGTTGACGCGGAGAAAGAACGTGAAACGTTGATGAAAGACATTGTTTATCAAAAAGGTTTCCTGGCATCGATCGACAAAAAATTATCCAACGAACGTTTCGTTTCAAGCGCACCTCCCAATGTGATTGAAATGGAAAGGAAGAAAAAGGCGGATGCCCAAGCGAAGATCAAGGCGATGGAAGAGAGTTTAGCCAGACTGGGTAGTTAATAGTGGAAGCGTACCTGAAGAATAGTGAGCGTTTGCTTCGGTCGCGTACCCTCAACTTTGTAAATGAGTCGATGTTCACCTGTTATTCGCCTGGACCAATAACCCGCCCAGTTACCCCGCAAGGGCTCTGGTTTGCCGGTTCCTTTAAATGGATTGCGCGTTATTTCTTTGATTAGTGCATCGATCCTTGCAGCGACATCCTTGTCCTCATTTTGCCAATGCTGATACTCTTCCCAGGCTACCAAGGTAAATGCGATGACCACTGACTATTTTTTCTTTTTCTTATCGAGGGTTTTAAACACCACCTTTCCTTGCTCTGCTTGTTTCAAACTTTTGGCGAGCCGCGCGGCATTTGCTGGGGACGATAGCAAATGAGCAGTCTCTTCCATCGACTCAAACTGCTCAAGGGTCAATACCACGAATCCTTTCTTTTTTGGACCGGATAGCAGCAGAAAATCCTGATCCCTCTCGATCGATTCGAGATATTCCTTCAAATTCTGTCGGAAGTCGCTCACTGTTGCTGTTTTCATTTTTGCCTTTGACCTCATGGGATGTTCCAAGGCGAATGTACCAAAAAAAGTACGATTTTTTGTACGCACCATACTTACCGAAGCGGCTGATTTTAAAATTCTTCCCAAAAATAAACAGACGCGGGTCTCGGCCTATACATCAACAGGCTCAAGTGGTATTGGCGAATGTCCATGCAATCCGGAAGAAAAAAATCGAATGAAATCTAGCCGCAAAAAAAATTTCCACCGAACGTTTTCTTCAAGCGCACCTCCCAATGTGATTGAAATGGAAAGGAAGAAAAAGGCGGATGC
>CBHROW010000112.1:0-14807 GCA_966080355.1 uncultured Chryseosolibacter sp. | reverse complement strand
GAGAATGGAGTTGTTATTGTCGAAGTCCCTCCGGCTCCGTTGCTCGATTGCAGTTGAGCACCGCTCACGATAAAGTTGCTCGCGGTCCAGGCGGGCGAAGCCGTTAAATCGCCATCGCTAAAATTATCGCTGAATTGTCCTAACGCGTGTTGGGCTATTGTGCCGAGAATGAGAACGATTGAAATCGTTTTCGAGAAGATGCTTTCCCCCATATGTCATGAATTTTTTTGTTTCTGTTCATAGTGCGGGGGAAGTGCACTATTTTTGCGTCATTAATTTATAAAAACTAAAATGAAACTCGCAGTGGTTGGCGCCACAGGTTTAGTGGGCCAGGAAATTCTAAATGTTCTTGAGGAGCGCGGCTTCCCGTTCGATGAATTGTATTTAGTGGCATCTGCCAAATCGGTGGGCCAGAAACTGACTTTCAAGGGTAAGGAATACGAAGTAAAAAGCATCGAAGAGGTTTGCAAGCTCGCTCCGGACATTGCGATTTTCTCTGCAGGCGGAAATACCTCGCTCGAATGGGCTCCGAAATATGCTGAGGCTGGCACTATTGTAATTGATAACTCGTCTGCCTGGAGAATGGACCCCACCAAAAAGCTCATTGTTCCTGAAATCAACGGCAATGTGCTTACTATCGATGACCGAATTATAGCCAACCCGAACTGCTCAACCATACAAATGGTAATGGCGCTCGCTCCCTTGCACGTGAAATATGGATTGAAGCGCATCGTGGTTTCTACATATCAGTCTGTAACAGGTACGGGCAAAGACGCGGTTCAGCAAATGATGGATGAGCGCAAAGGCGTGACCGGACCAAAAGTTTATCCTCACCCGATCGATATGAACGCGCTTCCTCACATCGATTCTTTCCTCGATAACGGTTACACGAAAGAGGAGATGAAGATGGTGAATGAAACGCGCAAGATCCTTGGCGACAATTCGATCGGTGTTACTTCAACAACAGTCCGCATTCCTTCCATCGGTGGTCACTCTGAGGCCGTGAACGTGGAGTTCAAAGAAGATTTCAATCTCAGCGAAGTCCGTTCTATCCTTGCAAGCACGCCTGGCGTTATTGTTCAGGATGATCCCAAGAATAACATTTACCCTATGCCGATCAATTCAAAAGGTCGCGATGAGGTTTTTGTGGGAAGACTTCGCAGAGACGAATCACAACCAAACACATTGAATATGTGGGTGGTTGCCGATAACCTCCGCAAAGGCGCAGCAACAAATGCTGTTCAGATCGCAGAGTTTATGATGGAGAGAAGCCTTGTCTATTAGGAGTTTGGAGGAAAAAAAATAAAACGCCTTCGAGGAATCGGGGGCGTTTTGTTTTTTAAACAGACGCAGATACTGATATAAGGCCAAGCTCCTAACTGGAACCCTGTCAATCTGCCTGTAGAATAAAGCAACAGTTTGTAGATGCCCAACAACGAACCAGGCGGATTTAAGAATTTTTTAAGGCGATTACATTTCGTCTTTTAACGGCATTAACCGAAACCCACCGGCAGGGCAAGCAGAAAGTCTGTGAAAGCAGAAGAAATGCTAAAAACCGGCCATTACTTTGCCCCTATTCACCAAAATGAAAAAAATGAAGAAATGTGTGTTTATGATGATGGCGTTGCTGGGCATGGCCGCCATCTCATGTGATTCGAATGAAAAAAATTCCCGTGTAGAAATCTGGCTTACGGATGCTCCCGGAGATTATGAAGCTGTAAACATCGATGTTGTTGGTGTCGAAATCAATGCTGAGGCGAGCGGTGATGCTGGTTGGAAATCAATCGATATCCATTCAGGCGTTTATAATCTTCTCGATCTCACAAATGGCAACGACACGTTGCTGGGCTCCATTGATCTCCCGGCCGGAAAGATAGAACAGATCAGGCTTAAACTTGGCGATAATAACAGTATTGTCGTTGGGGGCGTTGAGCATGAGCTGACTATTCCGAGTGGTTCACAATCTGGTTTGAAGATCAACGTGCACGAAACGTTCGTTGACGGAATAATCTACAAAATTCTGCTCGATTTCGATGTGGCGCGGTCTGTTGTTGTAACTGGAAATTCAAATTACAAATTGAAGCCTGTTATTAGAGCGATTGCCCAGGCAGAAACAGGGGCTATTGAAGGAACTGTGGATCCCGCGGAATCTACACCTGCAATCTATGCCTTGCAAAACTCTGATACCCTCGGAACAACGTACAGCGACTCCACGGGGCATTTTCTGTTGCGAGGATTGGCAGCTGGAACTTACACGGTGATATTCGCTCCGAATGATGAATATAACCCAGCTGAAAAAACTGATGTCGATGTGCAAGTGGGGACAGTGAAAGATCTGGGTACGATTGAGATCACGAAAAAGTAAATTTCCGACCGCGGAAACGAAAAAGGCCCGTTTCAAGCGGGCCTTTTTATTCCCATTGAGTTACAGGGAAAGATCTTTTCTGGTGACAACGCGTTTATCAATCCAGTTCAGCGCAATCATGAATACCGCGCCAAAAACGATCAAGCCCGCATATGGTGCGATTTGTCGAAAGAATCCGAATTCAAGATTCATTCCCGCTACGGCAACGGTCAACACAAAACCAACAAACAGGAAAACAATTCCAAACCCGAGCCACCACATGTCGCGAGCAGATTCCTTTTGTTGCTTGGCAAGAATTTTGGTCAAAACGCTGTCAGAAAAATCTGCGCGAAGCGAGTGCGATGGCGCTTTACCCAAAGCCCGAAACACTTCGCGATATGCTGCGGTGTCCAGATCGTTTCCTTCCGGATTACCGTTTTCAAATTTTTTCTGCACTTCTTCTTCGTTCTGATTCATAGCAATTCTTCTTTACCAAGATACTTCTTCACTTTCTCTTTTAACAAATTTCTCGCCCGGAAAAGGTAATTCTTCACGGTTCCCTCCGGCATTCCTGTCACACTGCAAATTTCAGGATATGACATTTGCTCAACATGATATAATGTCAAAATAGTACGATATTGTGTCGGAAGCTGTTCTATCATTTTCATGACGAACGCGTCCATATCTTTTTCTGCATTGAGGCTCTCCGGATTTTCTTCCTCCACGAATTGTCTCTCGAACCGTTCATCATCCGGCACCTCCGAAAATTCCATTTTGTTCTTCCGTAGATGATTGATGGCATGCCGATAAGCGATGGTAGCGATCCATGTCGATAACTTCGATTGAAACGCAAACTCTGAAAGCTTTTCGTGCACCTTCAAAAAAACATCCTGACACAACTCTTCAACTTCTTCGTCATTTTTCACGATCCGCCCGATCATATGAACGACCAGCCTTTCATTTTGCCGGATCAGCTGCTTGAACGCATGCATATCCCCATTCAAAATTTTCTGTACAAGCGCTCGCTCTTCGATCATTGGTTCAGTACGACACCGATTTCTCCACCAATGTTGCAAAAATCTCTAAGAATTTGCTTCCTCCCTTACTCCTTGTCATTCTTGCATTCTCCGGGCTTCCGGGCACCCGGGCATTTCCCGGCCATTCAACACCCTGACGCCCAGCTCCGTTAATAAATCTCCAAAAATTCTTTTCCCAACTGCAACATCTCTCAATCTCCCGGTGTCTCACCCCTCAAATCAAACATAATCGAATATGCAAGAAGTACTAATGCCAATCGCCATCATCGGAAGTTTCGGAGTGTCTCTATATTTCTTTACAAAAACGCTCACTAATTATATCCTGAAGAAAAAAATGATCGAGAAAGGATATGTGAACGATGAAACGCAGGCAATATTCAGAGATGGCAACGTGCCGAATCGCTACTCATCATTAAAGTGGGGCTTGCTGGCGCTCTTCGGAGGTCTTGCGCTCATTCTTATGGAATATCTTGATGTGCGTCCGAATTCACCGATGCCGTTTGGAATTCTGGCTGTCGCCCTGTCGATTGGCTTCCTCACTTATTTTTTCCTCGTGAAAAAAGACAACAAGTAGAAACTTCAACTGCTTCGCCACAGCGGTCTAAACTTCATTCCATATGATCAGAAATTATCTTCTGGTTGCAGTTCGCAACCTTACCAGGAACAAATTTTTCTCAACCATCAACATCTTCGGCCTTGCTGTGAGCATGACCATCTGCATGGCGATCATCATGCTGGTGGCTGACCAGATGAACTACGATCGCTACAACACGAAGCGCGATCGCATCTTCAGGCTCAATTCTTATCTGGTCGATAACAATGGCGTTGATGTTGGCAATTTTGACAATGCAACTTCACCGATGCCTCTTGGAAACGAGTTGACCGACAAATACACTGGCGTTGAAAAGGTTGTTCGCATCAAGCGCGGATTTGGAAACAACTGGCTCGAGTTCGAAAATCAAAATGTAAATATTCCGATCAAAGGATATTTCGCAGACCCAGGATTCTTTGAGGTGTTCGAGCACGAATTTCAATATGGCGATCCGGCCACCGCGCTCACGCAACCTTATTCTGTCGTTCTTACGCGCATGGCCGCGAACAAATTGTTCAAGGAAGAAAATCCGCTTGGCCAATCATTCAAAGTTGGCGACCTGGGAAACTTTACGGTCACCGGTGTGCTGAAGGAGACTGAGCACAAGTCGCACATTGTTTTTGAGGCGCTCGCATCCATGGAAACCGTACGAAGTCTCGAGGCTCAAGGCAAGTTCGGGAAGGAAATGGAAAACTGGATGAATTTCTGGCAAGGGTGGAATTACGTTTTACTCGATGAGGAAACTTCTCCCGAGCTCGTGCAATCTCATCTCGATAAAATTTACCAGGAGCACATTGCTTCGGTGGCAAACCCGGAAGCATACAAGGCAAAGTTCCGTCTTCAAAGCGTCACGGCAATGACTCCCGGTCCGTTGGTGAATAATCCGATCGGCCCCTCATTGCCATGGGTATTTGTCTATTTTCTCAGTGGACTCGCTGGCGTGATCATGCTCACCTCATGTTTCAATTTCACAAACCTTTCTATTGCCCGCTCATTGAAACGCGCCAAGGAAATCGGTGTGAGAAAAGTGACCGGTGCTGCGCGCTGGCAGATCTTTACGCAGTTTTTGAGTGAGTCGATTGTTGTTGCCTTCTGCGCACTGGTTTTATCGATGATCTTTCTTGTCGGACTAAAACCGATCATGCTTCAGTTGAATTTTGCACGCGCTTTCATGTGGGATCTCGCGGCCAACGCTTATGTGTTTGGAGCATTTGTGGTTTTCTCTCTTGTAGTAGGCGTCCTTGCGGGATTTTTTCCAGCGGTCGTACTCTCGGCTTTTGAACCTGTTAAAGTTTTGAAGAGCCTAAGCACCATGAAGCTTTTCTCACGAATGGGTTTGAGAAAAGTATTGCTGGTATCACAATTCACCCTGTCGCTGATCTTCATCCTCACCGTGATCGTCATGTACAATCAGTTGAATCTGTTCCTCAACAAAGATTACGGCTTCAACATGAAAGACAACATCAGCATCCGTCTGAGCAACACCGCTGCGGCTCCGCTGAAAACGGAATTGCTAAAGTATCCTAATATAAAAAATGCTTCAGCCGCATCTCATGTTCCTTCTGCCGGAACGACTTACGGTGATGGGTTCAAAAAAGATCTTTCCGAAAAAGAATGGACATCCTTCGACTACTTCTACGCGGATGAAGATTACCTGAAGAACATGGAGATCAAACTTGTTGCTGGAAAATTCTTTGCTGCGGAAAATGGAGCGGCAAATAAGAATTTCATCGTGATCAACGAAGAAGCGATGAGAATGCTGCACTATAAATCTCCGTCAGAGGCGCTTGGCGAGCAGATCATCTATCGCGCAGATTCATCGAAGAAAGAGATCATCGGCATCGTTAAAGACTACAACCACTCACCTTTGATGTCAAAGCTTGAAGGAATGGCTTTGATGTACGAGCCCGGACAAGCGGGAATTCTTCAGGTGCGATTCACGGGCAACTATGCGGATGCTTTGAAATCGGTGGAAAAGGCTTGGGCTACTGTAAACCCCGGGCTGAAACTGGATCACAAACTTGTTGAAGCCGAAATCAAATTTTTCTACAACACCGTCTTTGGTGATGCCGTGAATATCGTTGGCGTGATTGCAACACTGGCGATCCTGATCTCCTGTCTCGGGCTCTTAGGAATGGCCACCTACACGATTGAGACTCGCATGAAAGAAGTGTCGATCCGCAAAGTTCTCGGCTCGAGCGACAAGGCAGTTGTTGTCTTGTTGTCTAAGGGATTTTTGAAAATGCTGGCAGTAGCAATCGTGCTGGCGGTTCCGATGGCCTGGTTCCTCAATAACTTCTGGCTCGACTTCATGGCCTATCGCACGCAGCTGTCTGTGGGGACAATCACTCTTGGTGTTGGCATCATGTTGGTTTTAGGCACGATCACGATTGGCTCTCAAACCATTCGCGCCATTTTCACCAATCCGATAGATGCATTAAGAAGCGAATAGTATCCAAGGCTCGCAGAGCCTTCATACCAGACTCGCTAGAGTCGCCTGTTATTAAGAAGGCACGCGTGGTCCGCGTGCCTTCACCCTGTAAACAAATAACTCTTGCTCTTTATGTTCGGGGCACTGCCTGAACTTGAGAGGTAGTGGTTATTTTACCTTCAACGCTTTCTGGTGTTCTTTGATTTGTTTGTCAAGCACTTTTTTGTCTCCCACCAGAACAAGCGTCATATCGTCATAATTGAAATAATCTTTGGCCATCTGCTGGATCTTTTCAGGAGTAACCTGGTAGATGTTCTTCACTCGATCCGTCAGGTAAGCATCAGGTAAACCGTGGATGTCCAGAAAATTCAATTGATTGATAATTCCTCCTCTTGTCGAATTCTGAAGAACAAAGATACCGGCTTCATAGTTCTGAATGCCTTTGACGTCTTCCTCTGAGGGTTTTTCAGTCTGAAGGCGTTTGATCTCCTTGCTTATTTCTTGCAAAGACGCTCCCGTGTGTTCGGTTGTTACATCGGCTTGTTCATACCAGATCGCGGCACGATAACCCGCATTGATCGTACTGAACGGAGAGTAAGTATAACCTTTGTCTTCGCGGATATTTGAAGTGATACGCGAGCCAAACGATCCACCAAGAAGCGAGTTGGTCACCTGCAATGGAAGAAAATCAGGTTTTGAAGGATCGATAGTAGGCAAACCGAGGATGACGGTTGTTTGTGGCGCGCCAGGCCTGTCGATCATAGCGACTTCGGCCGACTTCTGTGGTTGAGCAACCGGATAATTCACTTCCGGCCCTTCTCTCCATTTGCTGAACGATTCTTCGATCGCTTTTCTAACAGCCTCCTCATTGAATTTTCCAACTGCATACACTACGGTTCGCTTTGCCCCTACATTGTTGTCATAAAACGCCTTCGCTTTTTCGAGTGTATAAGAATCGATCATCGCTTCTGTGGGGTAAATTCTTCCGTAAGGATGATCTTTATACAGGATTGAACGGAACTTCGCAGTTGCCTGATTCTGTGGAACACCGGTTTCAACGGTTAGCTGTCTCTTCAGGTCATTTTTCAAACGTTCTATTTCCGTTGCCGGGAATGCTGGGTTCATGATAAGGTCAGCCAGAATTTTAATAAGATCAGGTGCAAACTCTGAAAGCACCGAGCCTGATACAGTCATTTGATTGGGGCCGACACCGACATTGAGTTGACCGCCCATACCGGCAACTTTTTTTGCAATAGTCTGGAAATTCATTGTGGCTGTTCCTTCGCGCATCAGATTGCCTGCCAGATCAGCAAGCCATACTTCGTTGGGGCCCTCGTGAATGTTTCCGGTTTTAATAACCACGTTGATATTCACTTTCGGAATAGCTCCGTAGGGCACCAGCGTTGCACTCAATCCATTGTTGAGCTTCAGCGATTTTTTTTCCGGTAACTTGAAGTCCTTGGGTGTGCCGGGTGCAGGTGGTTTGCTGTTTTGACCAATCAGGGTTGTAGCTAGCGCTATCGAAAGCGCTGCAGAAAGAAATATTTTTATGGTTCTCATAGATTTCCGGCTTTAGGGTCGATGATCAGAACAGTGCGGTTTTCCGGTACAAGAAATTCGCTCGCAGTTTTCTTGATGACCTCGGGAGTGACTTTTTTAAATTCCTCTTCGATGGAATTGATCCGGCTAGGATCATCATCGAACAATGCAAAGCATGCGAGCAAATCAGCCCGTCCAACTCCGAAAAATCCTCCTACATTATCATAAAGGCTCGAGCGGATCTTGATCAAGGCCATGTCGAGTTCCTCTTGCGTGATGTTATTGAGCTCTGCAATGGACCCGTCAACTTGGGAAAGAATAGAATCCGGAGATACGGTTGCATCGTGGATCAGGTCTGTCATCCATAGCATCGGTCCATTGTAGTTGAACATGTTGCCCAAGTAGTTGATTCCCCCATTGACATTGGCCGTGTAGCCTTTTTCCTGAACAAGTTTTTGATAGAGCTTGCTGTCATTGCCCTGAACCAAAAGTTGATCGATCAAGCCCATCGCGAAGTATTCAGGGGTATTGCGTTCAGGCATTTTGTACGCTATTGCAATCGCTGGTTTATTGGCAAGCTTGTCTTCTTTAACAGAACGCTTTTCTTTTGTTTGTTTCGGCTCAGCAAGATCTGGTTTAGCGGGAAGTTCAACTTTTGCAATGCCGCCAAAATATTTCTGGATCCATTCTTTAGCCTGCTTCGGATCAAAGTCGCCCACGATCGAAAGCGCTGCATTGTTCGGTGAATAGAAAGTTTTAAAGAAACTCTTCACATCCTCAAGGTTAGCAGAGTCCAGATCCGCGAGGTCGCCATAAAAGTTGTGCGCGTTGTACCAGTTTTCATTGGCGTATTGCGGCATGTCTAGCCATGGAAATCCTCCGTAAGGTTGATTGAGCACATTTACCTTAACTTCATTCTTCACCACTCCTTGCTGATTCGTTAGGTTTGCCTGATTCAGATCGAGTGCTGTCATACGATCGGCTTCTGCCCAAAGGATCGGCTCAAGCATGTGTGACGGCATGATCTCGAAGTAGTTTGTGAAATCGAAACGGGTCGAGCCATTATTGATGCCTCCGTTCCTTTCGGTGAGCTTGTCGAATTCTCCTTTAGGAAAATTCTGAGAGCCTTGAAACATCATATGCTCAAAAAGATGCGCAAAGCCGGTACGATCTTTCGGCTCGATGCGGAATCCGATGTTGTAGTAAACAGCCACAACTACGGTGGGGGCCGTATGATCTTCCGAAAGAATGACTTTTAGTCCGTTATCGAGCTTAAAATACTCGACCGGAACTCGGAATTCATTCTCGTCCGCTTTCTGTTCCTTATTCATTGGTGAACAGGAAAATACCCCGATCGCCAGCAGCGTGACGGCAGATCGAAGCAGGGTTTTTGGTTTAGTCATAAGGTTAGATTAATCCTGATCTAAGATAGTTTTCACTTTACAGTCATTATATAAAATTTTTTGCGCGGGAAAAAGTGCTGTCACACGGTGCCGATTACCTGTCCCCGGTGAAACGACCCTACATCACGCAGTTCGTGGTAGCGTGCTGACCATTCAAGGCACGATCGTCCTTTGTCTCTCCGGCAACTGGAAAACTGGTTTGCTTGTATCGAATCGAAACTATTAGTGAGGGTAAACTCCTAGTTCACGTTAACTTGAAATCGCTTTAGCAGCTACCCAACCGGTACTCCAGGCCGATTGAAAATTAAATCCACCAGTCTCTCCATCGATATTCAAAACTTCGCCCGCAAAAAAAACACCTTTCACTTTTTTACTCTCCATCCGCTCAAGATCCACTTCGTTCAAATCAACTCCACCGCAAGTGACAAATTCTTCTTTGAAGGTTGTTTTTCCTCTGATCCGAAATGAACATCGTATCAGCAGCTCCATCAGTCGATTTTGATTTTTCATCGCCAGCTCTGACCAGATTTTACTATCTTCAATTTCCGCCAACTCGCAGAGTCGGGTCCATAGCCGCTGCGGTAAGCCAAACTGCGGATTGGTGAATATTTTTTGTTTCGCTTTTGTTTTCCTGAACGTGTTGAGCTCGCCTCGCATATTCTCTTCTGTAAAAGGTCCGACCCAGCTCACAAGTACCATGAAATCATAGCCAACTTGATGCAAGTACTCGGCTGCCCATGCAGAAAGCTTGATCACCGCAGGTCCGCTCAATCCCCAGTGCGTTATCAACAAAGGTCCTTCATTCGAAAATTTTGTCGATGCAATCCGCACTTCTGCACGTGGCACCGAAAGTCCCATCAGGTCCACAAATTTTTTTTCAGAGTCGTTAAAAGTAAAAAGCGAAGGAATAGGTTTCACGATTTTATGTCCGAGCGCTTCAATCCACGAGTAACTGTGCGTATTTGGACTTCCTCCTATGCAGATCAATAGTCGCGAACCAAAATATGATTTTTGGGAGTTGCATGTCACCTGAAATTTGTCGTTATGAAAATTCGCGTCAACCACACCTTCACCCATTTTGATTGCCACTTTATTCCGAAGCGCTGCATTCATCAACGCATCGATGATGGTTTGTGAATCGTCAGTTGTTGGGAACATTCTTCCATCTTCCTCCACTTTTAATGAAACGCCCTCTTTCGCGAACCATTTTATCGTTTCAACTGCATCAAATTTTTTAAAGATCTTTTTGAGCGGCTTTTCTCCCCGGGGATAATGCCGTGCGAGATCGAACGGTTCTTCGCAATGATGGGTCACATTACACCTTCCTCCGCCCGAAACTTTTACTTTTGCTAAGACCTTGTTTGATTTTTCAAGGATCAGAATAGATGTTCCTTTTTTCATTTCAGCCACTTGCACCGCTCCGAAAAATCCAGCGGCACCCCCACCGATCACGATCAAATCATAATGTTGCTCTCCCGCCATTGATGCAAACTATCGGTGGCAATTGAACCAACAAAGTGTTTCGGTATATTTTAGTTTCTTTGCACCCTAAATGGAATTAGTCAGCAAGTATGGTGTTTATGCCCTGGGCTTCTTTGCCCAATCGCTATTTGGCACTCGCCTCATTGCCCAGCTGGTTATTTCAGAGCGCAAAGGCAAGGTGGTGTCACCAAACATCTATTGGCAACTTGGCGTGATTGCATCCTTTCTTTTTTTGATCTACGGGATTATCCGGAACGACCTCGTGATCATTCTCGGCCAGACGCTCGCATACTATATCTACATTAGAAATCTTCAGCTGAAGCGATACTGGGAAACGTTGCCATTCAGCCTTCGCGCAGTATTCTGGGTACTTCCGCTAGTCACATTTTTGTTTATTCAGATTTATGCAGCCTCCAGGTGGACGGTGATTTTATCGCGCACGAACTTCACCGACTTATTTGTTGCCTTGGGAGCGATTGGCCAATTGATGCTCAGCCTTCGCTACATCTATCAGTGGATCTATTCAGAAAAGCAAAACGAGTCATTGCTCCCGGTTGGATTTTGGATCATCAGCGCTGTTGCATCGCTCATGATCATTATCTATGCTTACTATAGGGTCGATCCGGTGCTCCTTGTCGCCCAGGGAATGGGCATTTTTGTGTATGTGAGAAATGTGATCATTCACTTTCGCCAACGACCCCCGCTACGTAATCATGGAGGATAATCTCCAACTCATCACCTCTCCGAAAATTCAGGCATTCATCCGCGAACACGAAAACGATGATGAAAAAGTGATCGTTTTGAAAAACAAAGCAATCCATGGTCTTTCACCGGCCATTGTTGCTGAACAGATTTCCGGAAGAAGAAAAGCGAAAGCGAAGCTTCCACTCTTTTACGAAAACAAAATAGTCTATCCTCCCTCGGTCAATCTCGAGCAGTCATCATCAGAACAAACCGCTTCGTTCAAAGCCAACCTGATCCGTGAAATAGCACCCGCAACAACGACCCTTGTCGATCTTACGGGTGGTTATGGTGTAGATACTTTCTTTTTTTCAAGGGAGTTTCAATCGATCACTTGCGTGGAACCCAATTCGGAACTGATCGCTATCGCCCAATGGAATCATCGCGAGCTCGGTGCGAAAAACGTTGTTTACGAAAATGCCACAGCGCAGAAATTCTTAGATAAAGATGACTTGCGAGACTTTTTTTTTATCGATCCTTCACGGAGAAACGAAAACAAGAAAGTATTCACTTTGCGCGATAGTGAACCAAATATTGTTGAAATACAGCAGAGAATTTTCGATTTGTCCGATCACCTCCTTGTCAAAGCTTCTCCGCTCCTCGATATAAAAAAAGGAATTCGCGAGCTCCGTTCAGTTGAGCGTGTGGTCGTGCTCGCAGTGAGCAACGAAGTCAGAGAGCTGTTGTTCCATTGCCAAAAAGATTTTGCTGGCGAAGCTAAGATCGTTGCACACAATCTCGGACACAACGCAAGCCACCGCGAATTCTCATTCAACTTCAGTGAAGAGGAAACTGCTGACATTGAATTTTCTGAGCCACAAAAATATCTATACGAGCCCAACGCAGCGATTCTGAAAGCTGGCGCTTTTAAGTTGATCGGAAAACAATTTCATACGTTCAAGCTCCATCCAAGTACGCATCTTTATACATCGCAATCGCTGCATCTGAATTTTCCCGGAAGGATTTTCGAGATCGAGGGCGAGGTCAAACCAGAGTCGGGCGCTCTGGGAAAATTCTTTCCTGAGGGTACTGCTAACATTACAACCCGAAATTATCCCTTATCTGTGGCGGACCTGCGAAAAAAAACGATGTTAAAAGATGGCGGAGAAAAATTTCTCATCGGCTTCACAAGCATCCGAAAGAAAAACCTGGTTGTGGCTTCCAGGATTGCTTAGAGATATTTGATGATCTCGTTCACATCAGTTTGGCCATTGAAGCTTCTGACCAATCGCGCGTTTTCATTGTACAGATAGATTGATGGGGCAGGGATTGGCCCGAAATTGTTAAGAATGTTTTCCGATGGAGTCGAGCCGAAAGTGATGTGTGGTTTACCGGCAAGTTTATACTTCACTGCGAATTCCCGGATCTGGTCGACCGGTGCTGAAGACACAAAGTACATCTCATAGTCTTTGAATGAACTCAAGGTCTTTTCGATCTCTGTCGCCTCGTGTTGACAGTGCTCACAGTCCGGTTGAAACATGATGAGGATATTCTTGCCGCTCAGTTGTTTCGCGTTGATCGTTTTTCCATCAAAGAGCGTGATCACCATCTCAGGATAATCGTTCTTTTTTTCAGCTACGGCAGTTGTTTCTGACTTCTTCTCGGATTGAGAACACGCGGTGAAAACAACCAGCGTTAACAAAATGAGCACAAAATTTTTCATGAAGATTAACGAATAAGGAACATTCCAAAATAGATTGCAAGACTCACAACGGCAACTAAGCCGTAAACTTTGATCACTTTTCTTCTGTTTTGAACATCTTCCCACCATAACATGACCCACGGCTTGAATAAGCCGATGATCAAAAAAAGAATGGCTGTGAAACCGAGGAGCAGGAAAAGCTGTTGAACAAATTCCATGGCAAAGGATCGGAACAAAATTATATTGTTTATGGCAAATAATTGCAGTCGCTACAAAAAGGCTGCAAGCTACAAGCCGCAAGCCGTTAGCAACTCCCTTCTAGGTGAACCAGGCTCACAGCTTGTAGCCATTAGTGTCGCGGGAAAATTTTAAAGTGAAAAAATCATCGGATTTGATTCAAACTCATTGGTTTGTAAACAAATCTCAAGGGTAGCCCTCACCTGCATTTTGCATTCTATCTTCGGGTATGCTTCGTGAGGGTCTAAGCTTGGCTTCGGTCTGGCAATGGCATGTGCGCTTGCCTGCCGTTGTTTTTTGCGAGTGGGTGCGGTAGGCAGGGCCAAGGTTCAGCCCGAGGGAAGTATACCAGCGGCCCGAGCGGCCCCGGGGCGGAAAAAAAGATTTGATCGAAGTGATTGATTTGAGGTTCGGATAATTTTCTCCGCACAGTAGTAGCTTGAGGCTTCCAGCTCTTCAGATTTTGAGCAAACGGCCGAAGCTAAGATTTTGACATCCCGGTCGTGTCGTTATCTTTGCGGCTTCCAAAACCCGACCCGGCAATTGGAAAAGTTTTGAACGATTGAAGGCGAGTGATTTTTTAAGCATTTATCGAGCGGATGGTTTGGTGAAGACCGTAGCCGCAGGCGTAAAAGCGCCCAAACAAAAAAACATCCGGATCAAAGGCCTGTCTGGAAGCCTCGATGCTGTGATCATAGCTTCAGCTTTCAAGCTTCATCACCTGGATTTTCTCGTTGTTGCCCAGGATCGCGAAGAAGCAGCCTACCTGCAAAATGATCTGCAAAACCTGCTCGAGCGCGAGGTGCTCATCTTCCCGATGTCGTACAAGCGGCCTTATGAATTTGACGAGACGGAGAATGCAAATATCCTGATGCGGGCAGAGGTGTTGAATAACCTCGCCAATAAAACTCATCACGAAATCATTGTCTCCTATCCGGAAGCATTGAGCGAAAAAGTGATCAACAAACGATCCCTCGCATCGAACACTTTTAACATTGCTGTAAAGGAAAAGTTAGACATCGCGTTTCTCGAAGAATTCATGCACGACTATGATTTCGAGAAAACCGATTTTGTTTACGAAGCGGGCCAATTCGCTGTGCGGGGTGGCATCATCGATGTATTTTCATTTGCAAACGAATTGCCTTATCGAATCGAACTTTTCGGTGATGAAGTCGATAGCATCAGAACATTCGAACCCGGATCACAATTGTCGGTTGCCAATCTGGACTCCGTGAGCATTATTCCGAATGTTCAAACACGACTCATCCAGGAGGAACGACAATCGTTGCTCGAATTTATTTCCCCTCAAACCAGAATCTGGTTCAAGGATTTTCAATTCACAGCCGATATCATTCAAAA